>JALNVY010000069.1 GCA_023231165.1 Syntrophales bacterium
ATTATTTATCAGGATCATGAAATTCGAACCAGCCGATGCCGTTGCCGATAAAATCACGCCCCCCTTTGATATCGCACCACACCGGCGTTTATATCCTTTCGCGAGCCATTGGCTGAAGGCCCCCGGTTATTATTATCACTACCTGGATGAAGGGCAGGGGGCGCCGGTGGTGGCTGTCCACGGCAATCCTACCTGGTCATTTTATTACCGCGAGATCGTGAAGGCCCTGAGTCCATCTTATCGGGTGATTGTTCCGGACCATGTAGGTTGCGGACTTTCCTCGCGGCCGACGGACGAGGCCTTTGACTACACCGTGGAGGGCCATGTCAATAACCTCGAAGCCCTCCTGGATCATTTAGGGCTGACGAGCAACGTCATCCTGATCGTTCACGACTGGGGGGGGATGATCGGAATGGCCTGCGCCGCCCGGAGGCCGGAACGGATCGCCCGGATTGTCGTTCTCAATACCGGGGCCTTTCTCATTCCCCCGGAAAAGACCCTGCCCTGGCAATTGTCTTTCATCCGCCATTTCCCAGCCATTCCGGCACTGCTAGTGCGGGGTTTCAACGCCTTTTCCTATTTCGCCACTTTTCTGGGTGTGGCAAAGAAGATGTCCGGGGAGGTGAGGGATGCCCTGACAGCGCCCTATGACTCCTGGAAAAACCGGATTGCCACCTTGCGCTTTGTCCAGGATATCCCTGTTTATCCGGAAGACAAGAGTTACGCCCTCGCAAAGTGGACGGACGAGCACCTCCACCTCCTGAGCCATATCCCCATGATGATCTGCTGGGGGATGAAGGATTTTGTCTTCGACAAGATTATCCTGGCCGAATGGCGCCGACGGTTTCCCAAAGCGGAAGTGCACACTTTTTCCCAGGGCGGGCATTATATCCTCGAAGACGAGGGGGAAGCTATTACCGTTCTCATAAAAAATTTTCTGAAAAAACACCCCCTTCCCGGATGATGTAAATGGAAGACACAACCGTCAGCGCCTCAAAAATCAACGGCACCTCGAACCTCAGCGAGCATCTCTCTCGTGTCGCCCGCCTCCTTCCGGACAAGAAAGCCGTTATCTGTCCCGCTGCCCCCAACTCCGGAACCTTTGTCCACTGGACCTTCCGGGAACTGGAGGAGGAAACGGACCGCTTGGCCCACGGTTTTCAGAAGGTCGGAATTACCAAGGGGGTCAAAACTATCCTCATGGTCCGGCCGTCTCTGGAGTTATTTGCCGTCACCTTTGCCCTCTTCCGGGTGGGGGCTATCCCGGTGATGATCGATCCGGGCATGGGTCGGCAGAAGTTGGTGGATAATCTTTCGTCCATTGGAGCTAAGGCCTTCATCGGCATCCCCCTGGCCCATATCCTGAGGGTCCTCTCACCGGGTAAATTCTCGACCGTGAAGGTAAATATTACCGTCGGCAGGCGCTTTTTCTGGGGGGGATATACCCTTAATGATTTTCGCAATGCCCCCTGGCAGCCTTTTCCGCCCGTTCCCGCTCGCCCCGATGAGCGGGCCGCAATCTTCTTTACCACGGGCAGCACCGGTCCTCCTAAGGGCGTTGTCTATGAACACGGGATGTTTGACGCCCAGGTCCGTTACTTGAGCACACACTTCGGCTATGGACAGGATGAGGTAGATCTGGCCACCTTCCCCCTCTTTTCCCTTTTTGATGCCGTCCTGGGGATGACCTCGGTTATCCCCGACATGGATCCCACCCGGCCCGGTGCGGCAGACCCGAAGAAAATCATTCAGGCCCTCGAGATGCACAACTGTAAAAGCATGTACGGATCGCCCGCATTGTTGGAAAATCTGGCCCGTTACGGGATGGAGACAGGGAAGAAGCTCCCCGCCGTCAAGCGGATAATCACCGCCGGGGCCCCGGTGCGCCCGGATCTCATGGAGGCCATGCATCGCATGTTGCCCGACGACGCCCGGATTCATACCCCCTATGGAGCGACGGAGGTCTTACCGGTAAGCGATATCGACAGCAAAGAGATCTTGTCCGAGACCCGGCGAATCTCTGAAAAGGGCGGCGGTACCTGTGTCGGCAGACCCCTGGCAGGAATGGAGGTCCGGATTGTCGAGATTACCGAAAAACTGCTCGCAAATATCCGGGACGCCGTAGGTCTCACCCAGGGACAGATCGGAGAGATTGTTGTCAAGGGGCCGGTAACGACAAAAGAATATTTCCAGAACCCCGAGGCGACCCGGGCGGCGAAGATGCAGGACGCCGATGGCGGCATCTGGCATCGCATGGGTGATCTCGGTTACCTGGACGATACGGGGCGGCTGTGGTTCTGCGGCCGGAAGTCCCACCGGGTGGAAACGGTCGGGGGAACCCTCTTCACCATCCCCTGCGAGGCCATCTTCAACCGGCATCCCCGGGTGAGGCGCTCGGCTCTTGTAGGCGTCGGTAAGGCGGGAGAAAAGAAGCCCGTCATCATTATCGAATTGAAGGCCGGGGATGGGGGACAAGACAAAAAAAAATTAACCGTCGAGCTCCTTGAATTAGGCCGGTCCAGCTCCATAACTAATGAAATAGAAATAGTTCTATACCATCACGGATTCCCGGTTGACATCAGGCATAATGCCAAGATCTTTCGGGAGAAACTTACCGTCTGGGCCGCAGAGCAGCTCAGATGAGAATGGAAGACATCAAAGATAAGATATATATTGCGGATTTGTCCAAGCTGGCGAAGCTGACTGTCCTGGTTACGGGAGGAGGCGGATTTCTCGGCCGGGCGATTATAGATCAGCTCCTCATACAGGGATGCCGGGTACGGAGTTTTTCCCGGGGCGACTACCCCGAACTCAGAAAGCTGGGCGTTAGCCTGGTCAGAGGCGATCTGACTGACGAAGCTGCCGTTGCTACGGCCTGTGACGGATGCGACATCGTCTTCCACAATGCCGCCAAGGCGGGTATCTGGGGGGACTACGAAGAGTATTACCGGCCCAATGTCATAGGGACAGAAAGTGTCCTTGCCGCCTGCAGAAAGAAGGATGTGCGTCGCCTGGTCTTCACCAGTTCGGCGAGCGTCGTCTTCAGCGGTGGAAGTATCGCAGGGGGCAACGAGTCCTTACCGTATCCGGAAAAGCCCCGTTCTCCTTACACGGCCACAAAGGCCATGGCGGAGCGCATGATCCTGGCAGCCGATTCCTTCGAGTTAAAGACCCTCTCTCTCCGTCCCCACCTGATCTGGGGACCACGGGACAACCACATCATTCCCCGCATTATCGCCCAGGGTCGATCAGGCAAATTGCGCCGGGTCGGGGAAGGTAAAAATATTGTCGATACGACTTATATTGATAATTGCGCCGCTGCCCATCTTTGCGCCGCCGCCGCCCTGAATAAGAACCCCGCGGCATCGGGCAGGGCCTACTTCATCTCCAATGGAGAACCGATAAATCTCTGGGACCTTGTCAACCGCATCCTCCGTATCGCCGGTGTCCCACCAGTTAAAGGAGCGATCTCTTCCGGGACCGCCCATATGCTGGGGGGCGTCCTTGAGTACGTCTACAAGGGATTGAAGCTGTCGGGTGAGCCACGGATGACCCGCTTTGTAGCGGAAGAACTTTCTACATCCCACTGGTTTGACATTACAGCGGCCAAGACAGAATTGGGGTATGTCCCCGCGATCAGCATGGAGGAAGGATTCAAACGCCTGCAGGCCTGGCTGGAAACAAACCCTGTATGACCTTCCAATAGGGGAAGGCTGTGGATAACTCCGCTTACCCGGACAACTTTAATTCTTATCCGTTGTTTTGGAGTAGCTTAGCAGCCAGCCTTCGATCCGACACTTCATCTTCTTTATAATATTAGTCGGCCTGGGCGGCCTGTACATTGCGACGGCGCCTGAGGTAATCCGGATACCAGGTGCTGATGAACATGGCCGAGACCAAGAGGATGTAAGTGATGGCCTCGTAGACCCAATCGGGCATGGTGGGCTGGATGCTCCGTTGCCAAGCCAGGGACGCGTTGACTGTGAACACTACTCCCCAAATTGTGGTCATAAGGTAGTTCGTGCGCAGGAATGCCGGATTTTTCCACAGGGAAGGGTCCGTGTGCTCACGAGCGTACTCCAGGGTAAAAGGACGCTTCAGGGCCATGCCCGCCCAGGTGCCCACGGCCAAGGCGCCGTTGGCCAGCGCGCCCATGTAGTGCACGGCCCACATATTATTCAGAAGGACCACAGCCACAATGGCGTAGGTGAAAAACAGTATGCCCACCCACATGATGACGCCCCGGTGCAGTCGAGCGACGGCCATGACCACGGTCAGGACTGCAGCCCCGATGATGCCCACCTTGAGCCGGAACATGGAGTGTTGGGCGATGATCAAAAAGAATAACCAAGGCGCGAAACTCAACAGCATTTTTAAGAACGATTTTAAGACGGACATGAGTGTTTCTCCCTTAAGGCGTTAGCCGTTAATGCGGCGGTCGTGCACGAAAGGCCAGCCTCAGCTCACGGTCTCTTCCGTTGCCAATTAGTTTCCTAATGATGCCACTGTATTTCAACCATGTATCCGTTGGATAAAGTTCCCAACAGAACCGGTCGCTGATATCATAATTGTCGAAGAACTAGAACTAATTAATACGGACTGAAGTCCTGCATATTCGCCAAGGCTAACGATTATTTATTGATAACGATACTCTCTAATCTTTGGGCGCTGCGTTCTTTTCCCGATATCATGAAGGGCGCGCGTAACGGAATCGAAGGAGGAGGATCATAATGAGGATGACGAGGGTCAGGGGATAAATTATTTCCATAACCCAATTCTCGATAGCGAAGGCGTAGACGACCCAGAAGGCGGTGGAGATGATCAAGATGCCGATGAAGCGCGCATCGATCACGCCGGCGCTTTTTGCCCGCCACATTTCATATAGCTGCATCAGCAGGGGCACAACGGTTCCGAACAGCAGGGAGATCATCATGAGGTCTTTCCAGGGTAGAAATATCATGGCGGGAATCATGAGGGGGAAGACGTATAAAGCCCCTGTTTCCAAATTCGTAAAGCCTTTGTATTTCCATAAACCGAACAGGATCGGCAGATGCAGAAACCCCAACATGCCGTTAAAGATGGCGGCTATGCTTTTGATGTAATATCCATAGGCAATAACAGTAATGAAGAGGCAACCGAAATAGATGAAAAGGCTAACGGAAATCGATTCTCCGGACTTGTTCCGCCAGATGGAGAGATTCTGCATCCAGAACCCCCAGCCTTCGAGAACAGTAAAAACTGCCGTCGCGATGAAGCTGATTGTCAGGGCATTGTAACCCCAGCCTTGCCATTCGACGGTATTTTTAAGGAAGTGGATGACATCAGTCAATTTGCATATCCTTCCCACGAGATATATGTGGGACCAATCTTCATCGGGCGGGTTACAGTTCGATCTGGCGGTAGAGCCTTTTGTAGCCCGTGCCGGGTTCGTCTTCCTCCCTGTAAACCGTCAGGCCCATCTGGTCGTACATGAGCTGGGCCGCCGCCTCATTGGGGTCCGTGGATGTATAAAGCCGGGCGTATTTCCGGTCGCCTCTCTTGGTTGCCTCCACCATGGCCCGGTAGGAGAGGGACATCCCGAGAGATTTATGGCGCACTTTGGGATCCACGCACATCCAGCCCCCCCAGTAAGCCTCGTCATCGTCCGCTTTCGTATATAAACCGACCGTTCCAGTCACTGCGCCGGTTTCACTATCCCTGGCCACCCAATAGCGGACAAAGGGGTATCCCTTCCTTTTCAGCAGAAGTCGTCCTACTGAACAGAGGCTGGCCGTGAAGAAGACAAACGGTCGTTCACCTCCCTGGGATTCTCTCGGAAAGACGCGATTCAGGAGATTCAGGGCGGATTGCAGGTTCCTCCAGGACAGGGGTTCGATGTAAAAAGGATCCGCTCCATTTTTCATAATTGTGCCTCCCAGCGGTCTATTGTTTCAAAAGGGCCATTAACCGGCCAGCCAAGCGTAGTGGGTTCTCGACTGGCCGCATTCCTCGGAATCAAAAGTAATAAAAAGGATGGTCCGATCCGGCCGGTAGCGGCTCTCTTTCATCGCCTTGGCCATGGTGATCAGCAACCCCATGGGAAGGGAGTCGTCCTGAAAGCCATAGAAATGGGCGTCCGTACGGGCCGATACGATGATGTACTCATCGGGGGTATCCTTTTTTAGTTTAGCATTCCGGAGGGATCTGACGACCGGAAATCATCGTGACAATAATCATCAGGATTGCTCATTGAGCTCTGTATACAAAACGAACCGGTTCGAGTCAATAACCAGGTCTGTTTTTATCGTTTGCGGGTGTTGTATGAACAGGTGCTTTTGTCGTTGGGCGATATGCAGTTGCTGTTGAAGACATGGCGTCCGGAATGACGCCATATCGAGAACACGGCAAGAACTATTTCAGCCGGAATTGAAAAGGCGGAGCCGGCCCGCCACTCCTTCCCGGGTAAACTTATAGAAATGCCAATGGGTCGCACATCTGTTCATATACTGCGCAAAACCAACGATATCATTTCGATAACCTACACTACGTCCGAAAAAATAGCGAACGTAAATGCTCCCTACAGTTCTCAGGCTGCCGTCCTTGAAAAGCGCCCGGAACAGGTTCCATAGCAGAATTAAACCATAGACCAGAGTAGGAATGCTTTTGCCTTCGTTGGCCCTAACGCATATTTCCGACCGTCTTCGATTGAATTCCGGAAACCGAAAAACCCGGAAGTACCGATCGAAAAAGGCTTGAGGGCTGTAAAGCCTGGTGAGTAGATCCCAGTAACCTTGTTGGAGTTCTCCTGATGTCATTAGCTTGGGTACGAAATTACAATTGGGGCGGTCAAGTCTCAGTCTGCCTTCTTGCTCCAGACGTTCGAAGAGGGGCGTTTTCGGTACGGCAACGAGCATGCCCACCATCGCCAGCAGGATGCCATTATCCTGAATGAAGCGGAATTGTTCTTCCATGATGGTGATATCATCCTGATCGAACCCAACGATGAATCCGCCGTTAATGTCCAAACCTGCATTACGGATTCGCTCCATTTTTTCTTCCAGCGATCCGTTCGACGTGTTCTGAAACTTCTTTGTCTCAAGAAGCGAGGCCACTCTTGGTGTCTCAATGCCTATGAACACAGATCGAAAATTTGCCCGATACATCAGATCAAGCAGCTCCGCATCATCAGCCAGGTTGATACTTGCTTCGGTTGTCAGTCGCAGCGGATAACCGTGTTTTTGCTGCCACGGAATGATGAGACGGAGTAGCGCTTTTGCTGCCTTCTTATCGCCAATAAAATTATCATCCACAATAAAGCAAGAGAAAAACCCCACCTTGCGCATATCTTCCAGTTCTTCAAGGAGTTGCTCCGGATGCTTGGTTCTCGGGCGCCGGCCGAAGGTTACAATGATATCACAAAATTCACACTGAAAAGGGCAACCCCGAGAGAACTGGACTGATCCTGAAGCATACCGGTCAACCTTGAGGAGGTCGTATCGCGGTTTGGGCAAGGTGGTCATGATCGTCCTGTTTTCCTGTGTGTAAAACTTCTTGTATGGTCTACCGGCAGCGAAATCATCCACGAATTCGGGCCAAGTCTCATCCGCCTCGCCGGAAAAGACTACGTCACATAGGCCTTCGAAGAAGGCTTCATTCACCGAAGCGTAGGCGCCGCCCACTACGGTGAAAATTTTCATTTCACAAAGCCTGAGCAGAATTGACTTTATTCTGTCCCGCTGGACGATCATCCCGGTTACACCGACAATATCGAAACCCTCGAGAACCTTGAAATCAATCTTCTCGACGTTTTCATCCAGGAGATAAACCTCGTGATCCGGTATAAGTCCGGCGAGATGAGGCATTGCGCCCGTGGTCATGGTGCATTGCTTATTTCCCGGATAGAGGAGCAACGCGTAATCCAGTCCCCAGTAGGATGGTTCAAATTTGGGATTGATGAGGCAAATTTTTAATCGTTTCATAATTTTATGATCATAAACCTTCAGGAGAACTATCGATATGACAGAAATAAAAAAGCCACCAAAGCTCTAAAGAGCATGGTGGCCGCCTTTGCACTTCAAATTATTGTAACTCAGCTTTAACTGAACCGCACTGACTTAAGACCATAGTGAGGTACACATTGTGGGTAAACGATACTTCACCGTTTATGCAAAGTCAAGGCATGTTTCATTATATTTTCAACAATTTATTCATAATTGTCTCATTCCCGGAAGGTCATCTTGAGTTCCCAGAGGCCGGCGACTATTTTCTTTTCCAGGTCGAAGCCGCCCTTTTCAAAGGTGTGCATCATCGGTTGGTTATCCGAAAGGACCTCCGCCGTAAAGCCCAAGAGACCCTGTCTTTTTGCCAGATACGTCAGATAGGCGAGCAGTTCCGTTCCAATTCCCAGTTGTTGATGTGTGTCTTTCACAGCAAAGGCGACTTCCGCCGAATGTCGCGCCGGATCCGTGTAATAACGCCCCACCCCGACGATTACCTCCGCCTCTTCTCGGGGAAGGATGGCGAGAATGGCCATTTCCACTGTGTAATCAATAATAACAAGCTTTTGTAGCACTTCATGGGGCACATCCTTCCGTACCGACATAAACCGGCGGAAAAGACTCTGATCTGACAGGGAGTAGATGAAGTCCTTCAACAGCGGTTCGTCACTGATCTTGATGGGACGGAACAAAATATTGTACCCTTTTTTAGTTGTGCGGTAACTCTCAAGATGTTCCGGATACTCGCCCCTGACACCGGGAATAAATGCCTGATCTTTGTAGATCAGTCCCAACTTCTTGGCCTCGTCGATGAGCCAGGGGCGGAATTTGGGATGGGCGATGCCGATGAGTTCCATCGCCCGTTCCCGGATGCTCTTCCCGTGGAGGTAAGCGATGCCGAATTCCGTAACCACATAGTGAAGATCCCCCCGGGTCAGGGTGACGCCGGAGCCTTCCCGGAGCATGGGGACGATCCGGGAGACGACGTCGCAGGCCGCCGTGGATTGAATGGTGAGAATGGACTTGCCACCTTTGGCGAAGACGGCCCCGCGCATGAAATCCGCCTGCCCCCCGACGCCGCTGTGAAATATTTTTCCGATGGATTCTGCCGTGGCCTGGCCGGTCAGGTCGATCTCCAGCGCGCTGTTGATTGCCGTCATATGATCGTGCTGGGCGATGACCAGGGGGTTGTTGGTATAGTCGATAGTCCGGAATTCGATGGCCGGGTTGTCGTGGAGATAACCATAGGTGGTCTTGTTCCCCATACAGAAAGTCGTCACTGTTTTCCCAGGGTTGACCGTTTTTTTTGAATTATCGATGACTCCGGACTTCATCAGATCGATAATCCCGTCGCTGATCAGTTCCGTATGAACGCCCAGATGTTTCTTGTCCTTCAGATTTGCCAGGACGGCGTTGGGAATGCGCCCGTAGCCGACCTGAATCGTGTCACCGTCTTCGATGAGGCGAGCGACATATTTGCCGATGTTAAGGGCAATGTCCGAATCCGCTTCATTGCTGTATTCCAGAAGGTCTTCGTCATAGTGGACAAGAAAATCAATGTCCCGTATGTGGATAAAGGCGTCGCCGTGGACCCGGGGCATGAATCTGTTTGCCTGGGCGACAACGATCGAGGCTTTTTGGGCCGCGGCCTTGACGATGTCGACACTGATCCCGAGGCTCAGATACCCGTGATCGTCGGGGAGGGAGGTCTGGATGAGGGCGATGTCCACCCGGGCCAGGCCGCTACGGAACAGTTCCGGCGTCTCGGATAGAAAGACCGGCGTGTAATCGGCCACGCCTTTGTTGACGGCTTCTCGGGTACTGTCGCCTATGAAGAAGGAATTGTGACGGAAGTTATGTTTGAACTTTTCCGTGGCGTAGGGGGCAACGCCAAGGGAGCGGATATGGAGTACTTCGGCGTCGAAAAAGGCCTTGGGATAGGATTTGACATAACGTATCATACCCTGCACAAGATGCTGGGGCTCGGCGCATGCTGAACCGATAAAGATCGTGTCGCCCCGGTGAATATGGCTGAAAATCTCCCCTTCCGAGGCGAATTTTTCCGGGTATTGCTCTTTCCATTCTTCCAGGGGCATAACTTTTCTCCTTATTCCGTCATTCCGGCTTTGACCGGGAATTCTGTTTGTCATTCATGGTTCCAGACCTCGAGACTATATTTACTGATAATCATAATGATGTCAAGGTGAAAGGAAGGAAGGGCGAAAGGAGGGATTGACAGGGAGGGACGATTTCTTTATAGGAGGGCCGGGCTCGCAAAAACCCATCTTTTCCACTCCCCTTATGGGAGGGGATATCTTTATTTTTGAGAGGTTGTCAAGTTTGACGTTGCTAATAAATGATAAATTAAAATCAGATGGCGGTATCTAAATGAAAACATTTTTTTTCCCGAAAAGCATGGTCGTGGTCGGGGCCTCGGCGACGAAAATGAACCTCGGCCAGATTATTCTCCTCAACAACAAACAGTGCGGTTATCAAGGGAATCTCTATGGCGTTGGTTCTCATGCGGGGGAAGTAGCCGGGATCCCCATTTACACGAATATTGGAAGCCTTCCCGAAGTCCCCGAGGTGGCGATCTTCCTGACGCCCGCTAAAACCATTCCTGCCCTGATGGACGCCTGCGGCAGGAAAGGGATACGCCGGGTTGTTATTGAATCCAGTGGCTTCAGCGAATATTCCCACGGCGATCATTCCCTTGAACAGGAGGTACTGGACGTTGCCGACAAGTACGGCATCAAGTTTATCGGCCCCAACTGCGTGGGAACGGTGAATTTCGACATCAAGATGATGATGCCCTTCGCCTTTTTCAAGAATCCCCCTTCCAGAGGCCGGGTGGCCATGATCGCTCAGAGCGGCGGTGTTGGGGGCACCTATCTACACGCCCTTCCCGAGAGCGGTATCGTTCCCGGGAAATTTGTCGCCGTCGGCAATAAGCTTCAGCTTGATGATGTTGATTTTCTTGATTATTTCCTTAGGGACGAGGAAACAGATGTCGTCACCATGTACCTCGAAGGATTCAAGCGGGGCCGGGCGTTCTTTGACCTGGCC
>JALNVY010000070.1 GCA_023231165.1 Syntrophales bacterium
CGCCCAGTACCTGGGTTGTGAAAAGGAAATCGGCCTGAACCGGGAAATCACCAATGTCAACGGTTCCGGCGTCGGCCTGGGTCATCCAGTGGGCTCCACCGGATGCCGGATTATGGTAACGCTTCTTCATGCCATGAAAAAACGGGGCAAAACCCTCGGCATGGCCACCCTCTGCGGCGGCGGCGGCGTATCCATAGCCACGGTATTAGAGATGATGTAAAGTTTATTGGGGGTCAGGTTTTAACCTGACCCCCTGTTTTTACATGACCTGTCAGGCCGTACTTTTTATTCTTTCTCGTCAGCGTCGAAAGATCGATCTGCAGGATGCGGGCTGTTTCGGCAAGGTTCGGCGAGGCTTCAAGGGCTTTGCGGATCAGTTCCCTTTCCATTGTGTCGAGGGCCTCTTTCAAGGGACCGACGGGATAAGAAGATGCCGGCAAGCCTGCCAATGGCGGCGGCGAAAGGCGATAAGTCTTCCTGATCTCTCCGGGAAGGTCGTGGAGGGTGATGACCTCATCGGCGCTTGTGACAACGACACGTTCGATGGCGTTGCGCACCTCACGGACATTGCCCGGCCAGTCGTAATTCATCAGGGCGTTGAGGGCCTCGATGGAGAGAAACTTTCCCGTATTATAATTCTGGTTATAGATCTTCAGGAAATGTTTGATCATGGGCAGGATGTCTTCCCGGCGCTCCCGCAGGGGCGGGATAAACATGGGAATAACGTTCAGCCTGTAATATAGATCCTCCCGGAACTTCCGTTCCCGGATCATCTGTTCGAGATTCATGTTCGTAGCCGCGATAATCCGGACATCGACGGGGATCGTCGCCAGCCCCCCCAAGTGCTTGATCTGTCGGTCCTGGAGAACATTGAGGAGCTTCGCCTGAAGCTCAAAGGGGAATTCGCCGATCTCGTCCAGAAAGAGGGTGCCACCATTGGCCAGCTCAAACATCCCCTGTTTTCCCTGGGTACGGGCGTCCGTGAAGGCCCCCTTATCGTAACCGAAGAGTTCCGACTCAAGGAGATTGGCGGGGAGGGCCGCGCAATCGACCTTCACAAAGGATCCGCTATTCTTGCGGCGGCTCTGGTAATGGATGAACTGGGCCAGGACGTCCTTGCCGACGCCGGAAGGACCCGTGATCATGATCGTGGCGTCGGAGCCGGCTACTTTCTTCGCCAGGGAAAGGGTGCGCCGGAAATCGGTGCTCTGGCCGATAAAAAATTTATTGGTGCTCCCGAGGGTCTCTTCAAGGTACTCAATCCGTTTCTTGAAACGCTCGATCATGACCTGGGAGTTCTTCAGTTCCTTGCTGATCAGGTTGAGCTCCGTGAGATCCCGGAGGGTGCTGACGACAGCCGCGGGGATGCCGTTGTCCCGCCAGAGCATTGCCGCCGTGACGAGAAGTTGTCTGCCGCTGGGATACTGGACGATCCGGCTCCGGGTCTGAAAGTCCTTGATCACCTCAAGGTTCACCGCCCGGGGCACCCAGTTATTATCGATCATATACTGGGTGTGGCGGCCCACCATCTCCTGGCGATTGATCCCCGTGATCCGCTCGAAGGCCTCATTGGCCATAATGTAGTATCCGTTGTGATCGGCGATGTACATCCCGTCGTGGACCGATTCGATGAGGGCCCGGGCGATGCTGAGCGTTTTCTGCGAAAATCTTGCATGCATGGACAGTTTTCTTACACACAAAGGAACATTTTTACAAGCACAAGAGAAACTATCCTGACGGCTACCCGCCTTTTCCACCTTGACAGGCCGCCCTGTGATCTCTATATAGTTCGTAAGGAGATTCAAACCATGGATGCCTTTAATCGCGCCGCCCGGCAGATATATGCGGAGGCCCTCCAGTCGAACCGCCTTATTAAAGGGCGTTCCCTGGAAGAACTCAAGCAAATTGCCCTTCGCCAGGAGGGGGTTATCCAAACCCAGTTCGGTTCCGTCGCCGCCGACTCGGAGCCCATGTCCCGCTCCGCCCCCCATACCCGCAACAGTGTCGATCATCCCTTTGGCGAAGCCGAGGAGGCCCTGGCCCAGCAAGTCGTCGCAGTCCTGGGGGGGGAGCGGATTATCGCCCTCGATACAATCATCGGCGACGGACGGGACGGCGTCACTGCCCGCTTTCTTATCCCCGAACAATACGCCCAGATCGCTTACGGGCTGAAGCTGCTCTTCGACCAACCGGCGGCCTGGACCGTGGAAGAACCGACCTACACAATTATCTACTTCACCGACGAGGCCTTCGAGTTCAACAAGAAGAAGAAACTGGTGGACAAAGATATTACCGTTCGCCTCGCTATGGGAAGCCGGCGGGGGGAGCAGGTCAAGATCTGCCGGAACACCATTTATCTGGGGGAAGGAAAGAAAGGGGTCTTCCAGTTCGAAGACTGGCGCGTCAAGGCTATTGATAAAACAGGGATTTTCCTGCACACCGGGGCCCGGCGTGATCATCTGTGGATCTACGATCCGGAGACGGAACGTCCGGAGCTCAAAGAGATAGTGACCGCCATTTCCGGCCTCACGGCCACGGGGAAGACGACGACCCTCTGCCGTAAATTCGCCAAACTGCCCAAGGAAGGCTCGGAAATGATCGGCGACGACGGGGGGACTCTGGGCTTCGACGGCAGCTATGCGGCCTTTGAGATTGGCGGCCTTTACGTGAAGACCGAGGGGCTGGACGAGAGCCAGCCGGAGATCCTCCGGGCGGCGGAATCACGGGACGCCTTCCTGGAAAACGTCGCCGTCACCAAATATCCCTATATCCCAGATTTCCGTGATATTACGAAGACGGGCAACGGCCGGGCAATCGTAACCAGGGACCATCTGGAAATCGCCTCCCAGAGTCTGCGGGCCGAGAAAATACATTATATCATCATGTTGACAAGGAATCCCCTCGCCAACATCATCAGCCGCCTCACGCCGGAACAGGCAACGATGCAGTTCATATATGGAGAATCGATCGAAAGTACGGGCGGTAACCCTGAAGAAGCGGGAAAGTTTAAGCGCGTCGTCTTCCTCGACCCCTTCATCGCGGGAGATCGTCTTGAACACGCGCTCATTTTCTATGACATCGTGAAGAAAAACGGCATCCAGTGTTACCTGGCCAATACGGGAAGCATCGGGCCGGCGGAGACGAAGGTGACTCTGCGCCAGTCTCTGGCCGCCTATAACGACCTTGTCCGGGGCCAATTGCGCTTCAGTCGGGACGGGGACTGCCTGGGATATCGCTACCCCATCAAGTGCGATCGGGCCAACCTCGATGAGATGAACGCCCACCGGCTTTTCACGGATCGGGAGACAACGCGGCGGCGGGTGGAAGACTTTTTCCGGGGGAGACAGGCCTTCCTGGAAGAATTCGAAGGCCGCTATGGACGGATCCCCGCGCCGATCCGGGAATCCCTGCCCTATGCGGAATAAAAGGCAAACCGGCTAATTTTTCTCTTTCATCTGCCAGAAGATGGCGTTGGGATTGGCAAAAGGGTTGCTCACACAGGAGGGGCAGAAATAGGCGGGGATTACAGTACCGCAACCTTCCGCCAGCAATTCGAAGCGGGCGCAACCATCACACAGCGGCATCCGGCAATCGGCGCAGGTAGTAAAAATGTTATCACGGCCACAGACGCCGCAAACAGGGTTCATAGCAGCTACTGATTCGGGAAACCACTATAGGGATTGACGGCAGGGTCCTGGAAACAATTGCAGCAAAAGGCCTTAGTATCCACATGACCGCATCCGTAGCCCCAAAGGTCAAAGGTCCGGCACTCCACGCACAAAGCGGCCTGGCAGCCGTCGCAGTGAACCACCGCGGGCAATTTGCCGCAACGCCCGCAAGGGGTCGTATCATTGGTTACAATCTCCATGAAGCGGGCATTTAGCACAGCGGCGTTTAAATCTCAAGGTGAATGTTAACATCACGAATGACGATATGATCCGAACACTACTTTTTTTATTGTCCCTGCTTTTCTCAGCTTCCCCACCCGTTTACGCCGAACCGGGAAAGCCCGTCGGACCAATTCCAACCTATGGTTACCGGATCGTTCAGGTATATCCCCACGATCGCGGCGCCTATACTCAGGGGTTAGCCTTTGCCGGCGGTTATCTCTATGAGGGCACCGGCCGGGAGGGACGATCCTCGCTACGCCGGGTGGAGTTGAAGACAGGCCGGATCCTTCAGGAATATCAGTTGGAAGACCGATACTTCGGAGAAGGAATCACAGTCATCAAGGATCGGGTCATCCAGCTAACCTGGCGCAACCGGATGGGCTTTGTCTATGACCGGGCCGGCTTCCGGCGTCTCCATACCTTCCGTTATGACCATGAAGGCTGGGGGATTACCCACGACGGCCGGCGTCTAATCGTCAGCGACGGCAGTGCGACCCTGCACTTTCTCGATCCGCAGACGCTCCGGGAGGTGGGCAGCCTCCAGGTCCGGGATGAGGGCGGGTCCGTCGCGGGGCTCAATGAACTGGAATACGCACGGGGAACGATATATGCCAACGTCTGGCCGACGGACCGGATTGCCATGATACATCCCCGGACCGGCAGCGTGACCGGCTGGGTAAACATGGCGGGTCTTCTGACGGCCTTTGATGCCCGCTCCGGGGTCGACGTCCTCAACGGCATCGCCTATGACCCGGTCGGGGACCGCCTCTTCGTCACGGGGAAGCTGTGGCCGCATCTCTTCGAAATCAAACTCGTCAAGAAATGACGAGCATGAACTCCACACAGATTAATACCAATAAGGAGGGGAATTTTGAAACAACTGAATCCGGCTTATGTGCAGGCCATCCGAGAGACGGTCAGCGGCAGCCCTTTTTTTCGACATCTATCCATGACGATCCGGGATATGGACATCGGCTGCGCCATCGTTGATCTGGACGTGGATACTGAACACTTACAGGCCTTTGGCTATGTTCACGGCGGGGTCTATGCTTCCGCCATCGATACGGCGGCCTTTTGGTCCGCCTTCTGCGAACTGGAGGAGGGGACGGGAATCACTACGGTGGATCTGAAGGTCAACTACCTGGCCCCTGTCCAGACGGGGAAGCTGACGGCGGAAGGCAAGCGAATCAAGATGGGCAAGACCTTAGGCCTCGCCGAGGCGACGGTAAAAGATGCCCAAGGCAGAGTTGTAGCCCACGGGACCTCGACCCTGATCGTCCTGCCAGGTTTCGGTCTGGCAGGCGGAATCACCCTGCCCCCGAAGTTCCTATAGGAGGCTGTTGAAAAACGTCCATCTGCTGCGGTTCTCTCATCCTTTCCCCTTCAACGTACCGGCAAGTACGCCTCGGGGCTCAGGATTTATTCCGCTTCGCCCCATGATTCTGCGAATAAGAAAAGGGGGCTGTCCCCCTTACGGAAAGACAGCCCCCTTTTTTGCATAAACATGAAACTCTCATGACGGATATCCATCACCAAGGGTGATGAAACGGCTTCGCAAACCCATCCCCACCCTGGCCCTCCCCTTGAAGGGGAGGGTTAATTTTTGCCTTCCTCCCCTCGAAAAGGAGGGGTAATCCTTGCTTTTCTCCCCCTTTTAAGGGGAGGGAAGAAAAACCTTACAGCGGAATGTTGTTGTGCTTCTTGGGCAGGCTGACCTGCGTTTTATCCTTCAGGGCGTCGAGAATGGCGGCGACGCGCTTCCGGGTCTCCCGGGGGGCGATTACCTCTTCGATAATCCCCATGGTGGCGGCAAAGTAAGGATTGTTGAACTGCTCCTCATAAGCGGCGACCAGTTCCGTCCGTTTGGCGGCGGGATCGGCAGCCTCGTTAATCTCCCGTCGATAAACGATGTTGCAGGCCCCTTCGGCGCCCATGACGGCGATTTCCGCCGACGGCCAGGCCATGACATAGTCGGCCCCCAACTGCTTGCTGCACATGCCGATGTAGGCGCCGCCGTAATCTTTCCGCGTCACGACGGTGAGTTTGGGAACTGTTGCCTCGGAATAGGCGTGGAGCAGCTTCGCCCCGTGACTGATGATGCCGGCCCATTCCTGTGCCGTTCCGGGCATGTAGCCGGGGACGTCGGAGAAGGTCAGCAGGGGAATATTAAAGGCGTCGCAGAAACGGATGAACCGGGAGGCCTTGTCGGAGGCGTTGACGTCGAGAACGCCGGCCCCGAACTTGGGATTGTTGGCGATGACGCCGACGGTCTGCCCCATGATGCGGATAAAGGCCACCAGCATGTTTTTCGCCCACATTTCGTGGGGTTCGAATATCTCGTTGTTATCCGCCACGGCCATGACGATCTGCTTCATGTCGTAGCCACGGCTCGCCCGGTCGGGGATAATCTTGTCCAATTCCGGACATTCCCGGTCGGCGCTGTCCGTACAGGGGGCGCAGGGCTGGGGGCTGTGGCAACTGTCGGGCAGGTAAGACAGGAGCATCTTTACCCTGTTGATGCAGTCTTCGTCGTTCTCCGTGGCGAAATGGCAGACACCGCTCTTGGTGGCGTGGGCCACGGCGCCGCCCAGATCGTCATGGGTCACTTCTTCGCCGATGACGGCCTTGATGACATCGGGACCGGTGATATACATATAGGAACTCTTCTTAACCATGAATACCCAGTCCGTGAGGGCGGGAGAATAAACGGCGCCGCCGGCGGTGGGTCCCATGATGGCGGTGATCTGGGGGATGTATCCCGAGCCGATGGTGTTGCGATAGAAAATGCCGCCGTAGCCTTCCAGGGCCGGCACGCCTTCCTGGATCCGGGCGCCGCCGGAGTCATTCATGGACACGAAGGGTTTCCTCGCGTCGAGGGCCATATCCATGATCTTCCAGATCTTTTTGGAGTGCATCTCCCCGAGGCTCCCGCCGGCGCTGGTAAAATCCTGGGCCGCCGCAAACACGGTCCGGCCGTTGACCTTGCCGAAACCAACGATGACGCCGTCGGCGTTGATTTCCTTTTTGTCCAGACCAAACAGGGTGGAACGGTGCTTCACAAATAACTGGACTTCCTGGAAGGTCCCTTCATCATAAAACATCGCCAGCCGCTCCCGGGCCGTCATCTTGCCCAGATCGTGCTGTTTGGCAATCATTTTCTCACCGCCCATGGATTTCAGGGCTTCTCTGCGGGCCTCGAATGCACGGATCTTCTCTTCCGTCATTCCTTTTCCTTGTTCTTTTGCCATAAACCTACACTCTCCTTATCTCCGATTTATTCTCGTACGTTAAGTACATTGAACTCAATTCTGTCTTGACCGGGTCGGCCTTCTCATGTAAGTAAGCCTACCGCAAGGTTTTCCTATGGGATTGTTAATCCGGACAACCAACGCAGCGAAAAATCCCGAATCCTTGCCTTGATGTTAGCTAACTTATTGTATTTTAAAACCTTTTTGTCTTAACCGGGACGCATCATATCCTGTTTAACAAAAAGATGCAAGGAGGATCAATGAGATTTATCGACCAATTCAGCCTTAAAGACAAAAAAGTCCTATTCCGTTTCGACTACAATGTGCCCTTGGACAGTTCCCAAAATATCACCGATGACAGCCGGATCCGGGCAACCCTGCCGACGATCAATTACGCCCTCGACGCCGGAGCCATGATCATTATCGTCTCCCACCTGGGCCGCCCCAAAGGGAAGGTCAAGCCGGAATTCAGCCTCTGTCCCGTAGCCAAGAGACTTTCCCGGCTCCTCCACAAGGATGTCGTCATGGCCCCGGATTGCATCGGGGACGACGTCAAAGCCCTTGTCGAGAACATGAAGCCCGGCGACGTCATCCTCCTGGAAAACCTCCGGTTTCATCCCGAAGAGGAGAAGAACGACGAGGGATTTGCCCGGCAATTGGCCGCCTATGCCAACGTCTATATCGACGACGCCTTCGGCAACGCTCACCGGACCCATGCCTCCAACGTCGCGATCACGAAATTTGTCAAGGAGTGCGGCGGCGGCTTTTTGATGAAAAAAGAGGTCAATTACTTCCAGAAATGCCTGGATAACCCGGCCCGGCCCTTCGTGGCCATCATCGGCGGATCAAAGGTCTCCGGCAAACTGGAGGCCCTGGTCAACCTGATTAAAAAGGTCGATAAAATGATCATCGGCGGCGGCATGGCCTTCACCTTCCTGAAAGCGGCGGGCTACGAGGTAGGCAAGTCTCTCGTGGAAGAAGACCTGATGCCCATGGCCGCGGAGGTCATGAAAACCGCCCGGGAACTCGGGGTAAAATTCTATCTTCCCGTGGACTGCGTCATGGCTCAGGAAATGAGCGCCGAAGCGGAGACCAAGATCGTCCCCATCCAGGAAATGAATAGTAATTGGATGGGCCTGGACATCGGGCCGGCGACGATCACCCTCTTCACCGAGGCCCTGGCCAATGCCAAGACCATCGTCTGGAACGGGCCGATGGGGGTCTTCGAGATCGATGCCTTCGGGCGGGGAACGGCGGCCATGGTTCACAGCATCGCCAATTCCTACGCCATGACCATTGTCGGGGGCGGCGATACGGATGTAGCCGTCCACAAGACCGGAGAAAGCGATAAGATCACTTACATCTCCACGGGCGGGGGAGCCTCCCTGGAACTGCTGGAGGGTAAGGAACTCCCGGCCATCGCGGCTCTCGACGCCTGCGGTACCGCTATATAAAGCCTCCCGGCATGCGCAATCTGAAGATGATAGTCGAATATGACGGCGGCGGCTATCACGGCTGGCAGCGACAGAAAAACGGCCTGTCCATCCAGCAGGTCCTCGAGGAAAAGATCGCCGTCATCACCGGGGAAAAGGTAAAGGTCATCGGTTCCGGGCGGACCGACGCCGGGGTGCACGCCATCGCTCAGGTTGCCCACTTCAAGACCGCCTGCGGGATCCCCGCCGGTAATCTTCTGAAGGGAATCAACAGCCTCCTTCCCGTCGATATCGTCCTGAAATCACTGGAAGAAGCGGACGAAGACTTTCATGCCCGGATCGACGCCAAAGGCAAGGTTTATCTTTATCAGATATTCAACAGCCCCGCCCGGTCGGTTCTTTATCGTCACCATGCCTGGATAATCCACTGCCCCCTGGATATCGCTCTCATGAGGAAGGCGGCCGGTTGTCTGATCGGCCGGCATGATTTTACCTCTTTCAGCTCCGTCCACACCGACGTGATATCCTTTGAAAGGGAAATGAAAAGAGTCGAAATTATTAATTTTTTGTCGGTTGAACATCCTTTGATTAAAATCTATGTGGAGGCAGACGGCTTTTTGCGGTATATGGTGAGAACGATTGTCGGCACCCTGGTAGAAGTGGGAAGGGGGAAAAGGCCGCCCGAGGACGTAACGTCCATCCTGAAAGGTCGCGACCGGAAGCTGGCCGGCATGACGGCGCCGCCTCAGGGGCTTTTTCTCAAAAAGGTTCTCTATTGAAGGACGATCGAAAACGGCCCGCGCTTTGCGTTAAGGAAAAGTGAAAATTCGTGATATAATCAAACGAATAGAAGCTGATGGATGGTATATAGTCCAGACAAGGGGAAGTCATCGTCAATACAAACATCCTGCAAAGCCAGGACGAGTGACAATTGGCGGTCATCCAAACGACGATCTTGGGCCGGGAACACTTAACAGTATCTTGAAACAGTCGAGATTGAGGGAGGTTACGTAAATGTATAGATACCTCATTGTTGTTGAAAAAAGTCAAAATAATTATTCGGCTTATTCTCCTGACATGCCAGGCTGTATTGCTACGGGTCCAACGGTTGAGGAAGTAAAGGAACGTATGCAGGCAGCCATCACCATTCATGTCCAGGGACTGATAGAGGATCACTTGTCTATTCCGGAACCTCAGTCGTTTGCAGAATATGTGGCCATTCAGTAACCATAGGGGTTTCTCGAATCCTATATCCTGGACAAATAACTTGCCCAGCGCCCTAAATATTTTCTGGAAGTCATCATGAACATACTCATACTGGGCCACAAGGGCATGTTAGGGACGGAGCTCATGTTGCGTCTTGGCATCGCTCATGAGGTGACGGGCAAGGACGTCGGGGATTTTGACATCACCTCTCCCGAATCCTGCCGGCAGGTAATCTCCGAAATAAATCCCGAGGTTGTTATCAACGCCGCTGCCTACACCAATGTTGACGGGGCGGAAAAGGACAGGGACACGTGTTTCGCCGTCAATGCCGAAGGGGTAAGAAACGTGGCCCTTGCGTGCGAAAAGGCGAACATCCGGATTGTCCATTTCAGCACCGATTACGTCTTTGACGGAACCGGGGCAACCCCTTACCGCGAAGACGACGCCCCGGCGCCGCACGGTGTTTATGCCCAGTCCAAGGCCGCCGGGGAGAAGTATCTGCAAGAATACAGCGAGAATTATCTCCTGATCCGTACGGCCTGGCTCTATGGCCGGAACGGGAAGAATTTCGTCAAGACTATCCTGGAAAAGGCAAGACATACGGATACCCTGCGCGTCGTTGATGACCAGACCGGTTCACCAACCTACAGCCGAGATCTGGTTGCTGCGGTCCAGGTCCTGCTGGAGCAGCGTCACCAGGGGATCTTTCATGTGACCAACCGGGGTTCCTGCACTTGGTATGCTTTCACGAAAAAGATCCTGGAATATGCGGGGCTTGAGCATGTTGCCGTTGAACCAATTCAGACAAAAGATCTCAACCTGCCGGCGCCACGACCGGCTTACAGCGTCCTTAATACCCGGAAGTTCACCGATGCCACGGGAAACATCCTGCGCTTCTGGCAGTTAGCCCTACAGGATTATGTCGAACACACCGAATTCCGCAAATAATATTGACACAGGAGCATAAAGCCCCTATATTTCTAAATAAACTTCTTAGCTTCCTGGATATTACGCGGTCACAACAAGGCGTGAAAATGGTAAAAATGGCCTAATGATTAATGATTGAGGAGGAGCTGCCATGAAGATATTACCCCTGAGATTTTCATTAATTATGTC
>JALNVY010000071.1 GCA_023231165.1 Syntrophales bacterium
CCGGAGGCATCACGGAGGCGGTCCGGCGAGCCCGCCGGGGCGTCGCCCACACCCTGAAGATCGAGGTGGAGGTCCGGGACCTTGGCGGACTGGAAGAGGCCCTGGCCGCGGGGGCTGACGTAATCATGCTGGATAATATGAACATCGGGGACATGAAAACGGCTGTGGACGTAGCGGCTGGACGGACGCCCTTGGAGGCCTCGGGAAATGTAACTCTGGACAATGTCCGCGCCATTGCCGCGACGGGCGTCAACTTCATATCCGTAGGGGCCTTGACCCACTCCGTCCACGCGGCAGACATCTCCCTCCTCATTCAATGACGACCTCTGCTAGATGAATTTTACGGAAGAGGCGTTAAAAGAGAGGCTTGCGGGGAAGAAAATTGGTGGAAATGTTCGGTATTTCCCGGAAATCGACTCCACAAATATCATGGCCTGCCGCCTGGCCAGGGACGGCGCCCCGGAAGGCACGGTCGTCGTGGCTGACGCCCAGGGGAAGGGAAAAGGCCGTCTGAATCGTGTCTGGCAATCCCCGCCGGGAAGCAACCTCTACGTTTCCATTATCCTGAGACCTCGCATCGATCCTCCTGCCGCCCCCCAACTCACCCTGGTGGCCGGGGTGGCTGTGGCAGACCTGCTTGCCGCCTGCGCTCTGAAGGATGTGACCATAAAATGGCCCAACGACGTTCTCATCTCAGGGAAAAAGGTCTGCGGCATCCTCACGGAGATGAGCTCCTCGGCCCGGGGTGTTGATTTCATCGTCTTGGGCGTCGGCCTAAACATCAACATGAATCGTGAGGATTTCGAGCCGGCCCTTGGCAACATAGCCACCTCGCTTAAAATTGAAACCGGCAAAACCCATGATCGTATCGAAGTCATTTCCGGACTGTTGAACTTTTTTGAAACATGGTATAGGGTCTTCCTTAGCACCGGTTTTCCCGGGGTCCGGGATGCCTGGCTCCGTTACGCCAACATCCTGGGACGGCCGATCCGGGTGGTTTTCCGGGAAGATACCCAAACCGGGGTGGTCATGGGTATTGACGATGACGGGACCATTATGATGCGAGGCGCCGACGGCACGACCCAGCGGGTCATAGCCGGGGATGTTCATCTCTTGAAGGAGTAGATTTATGCTGCTTGTCGTTGATGTAGGAAACACGAACACCGTACTGGGTTTATTCGACGGGGAGAACCTCGTTCATGACTGGCGAATACGAACGGTTGTCGATCATACCGTCGACGAATACGGGATGCTGATCTATAACCTCTACAAGTCCAGCAAGATCAGTTCCAAAAAGATCTCCGATATCATCATCTCCTGTGTCGTCCCGCCGATGCTCAATATTCTGGAGCCCCTCTGTGAGAAATATTTTCATCTGAAACCGTTGATCGTGGGACCCGGCGTCAAGACGGGGATGCCTATCTACTATGATAACCCCAAGGAAGTGGGGGCGGACCGGATCGTAAACGCCGTGGCGGCCTATGAAAAGTACAAGCGTGACTTGATCATAGTTGATTTTGGCACGGCAACAACCTTTGACTATGTGTCCGTCAAAGGGGAGTATATGGGCGGATGCATCGCGCCGGGGATCATGATCTCCAGTGAGGCCCTCTTCGAGCGGGCGGCGAAGCTCCCCCGGGTCGAGTTGAGCAAACCCCGGGCAATCATCGCCAAGGATACGGTGAGCAGCATGCAGGCCGGGATTATGTATGGGTATGCGGGCCTGGTGGACGGCATCGTCGGACGGATGATGGGAGAGGTAAAGGGCAATCCCATGGTCATCGCCACGGGTGGTCTGGCAAAAATCGTCGCCCCGGAAACAAAGACCATCGAGGTGGTGGACGATATGCTGACCCTGGAGGGGCTACGTCTAATCCATCTCCGCAACAAATGACGGCTTCGTAAAAAGTCCGGATGCGGCGTTGCGCTGCATCCCTCGTCACTGCGGCGTACGACAAGTGCGCCTCATTCCTCGGGATTTGCGCGCCTTGCCTGCGGATCTTTTTACGAGGCCGTCGATTATGACTAATTTTCCGACTTTTTCCGGGGTCATCACGTATGATGGATAAATCTCACGATGCTTAATGTAGGGCTGACAGGGGGCATCGCGTCCGGTAAATCCACGGTCGCGGCCATGCTGGTTGAGATGGGGGCCTTCCATATCGATTTTGATATCCTGGCCCACGGGGTGGAAAAACCGGATATGCCGGCCTGCCTGGCAATAATTGACGCTTTTGGTCCGGAGATCCGGAATAAGGACGGGACGATCAACCGGGCCAGACTCGGGGCGATTGTTTTTGCTGATCAAAAGAAGCTGTCCCAACTGAACGCCATTGTCCATCCGGCCGTCTTAACGGCGTGGCGCTGTCAACTGGAAGAAATAAAAGATGAAAAGGCGGACGCCATCGTCCTGTCCGATGTGCCGCTCCTCATCGAGGCGAGGATGAAGCAGCTGGTGGACGTGGTTCTCCTCGTCTATATCTCCCCGGAGGAGCAACTCCGGCGCCTCATGGCCAGAAACGGCTATACCCGGGAAGAGGCCCTTTCCCGTCTGAGCGCTCAAATGCCAATCCAGGACAAACTGGCCCTGGCCGACCTGATCGTCAACAACGAAGGGTCCCGCGAGGAAACACAGGAACAGATCGTTGCTGTCTGGGGGGAATTGGTACGACGGGAAAGAGAAAAAAGATAGCCCTTTTTTTATACAAATGAATACACCTTGAATATATTCCCGAAATTGGTTATAGAAAGACGTGTAATTTCAAAGTTATGGAGGAAATACAGCTATGATTGGAAAAAATGTTCTGACGGATTTCAGCTCCAAAGTCTACGATCCCATAATTGACCCGACGGCCTATGTCCATCCCCTGGCCGCAGTCATCGGTAATGCCATCTTGGGAAAAAATGTCATGGTATCTCCCTTTGCCTCGGTCCGGGGCGACGAAGGTCAACCCCTTTTCGTCGGCGACAACTCCAATGTCCAGGATGGGGTCGTCATTCACGCCCTGGAAACAGAGATGAACGGCGAGGTCATTGAAAAAAATCTCTGCGAGGTGGAAGGAAAGAAATATGCGGTTTATGTAGGCAGCCGGGTGTCTTTAGCCCATCAGGTCCAGATCCACGGACCTGCCGTGGTTCTCGACGAGACCTTCGTCGGCATGAAGTCACTGGTATTCAAGGCCTCTATTGGTCAAAACTGTGTCATTGAACCCGGCTGCATCCTGATGGGGGTAACCATTGCCGACGGCCGCTATGTTCCCGCGGGCTCCGTGATCAAAACCCAGGAACAGGCGGACAAGCTGCCCGTCGTCACCGAGGACTACCCCTTCCGGACCTTGAACAAGGGCGTTGTCCATGTCAACACCGCCCTGGCGAAGGGATACCTGGCGGCAAGTAAATAGGAATTAAGATACATGTCCCGTTTCGCAAAACTAGAAATTATTCTGGTCGTCATCATGTGCCTGGTTTTTGCCGCCCCCGGCGAGGCAAAAAAGACCAAGAAGAAACATCATCGAGCCGTCGCTCCCAAAGCGAAAGCTGTCGCGCCGGCAGTGAAATCAATAGTCCTCATGGATATGACAACCGGGAAGATCCTCCAGAGCCGCAACGCCAACCTTGCCATGCAACCTGCCTCCATCACCAAGGTGCTCAGCCTGTACATGGTTTATGATGCTGTCAATGCCGGGAAGGCCCGGTGGTCGGACCGGGTCCGGATCAGTCCCCGGGCCGCGCGGACCGGAGGATCGAGAATGTATCTGGAAGCTAATACGGAGGCTACGCTTGGAGAGCTGGTTATGGGAATGTCCGTTGTATCCGCCAATGACGCTTGTGTAGCCGTCGCCGAACATATGGAGGGCTCCGTGGAGGCTTTTGTAGAAAAAATGAATATTCAGGCGCAAAAACTGGGCATGACCCAGAGCTGCTTCAAGACTCCCAACGGTCTGCCGGCAAAAGGCCAATACACAACGGCGGCGGACATCGTCAAGCTATCCACCGCTTATCTGGAGCGGTTTCCGGCTTCACTGACCATTCATTCCATGCAGAAATACACTTATAACGGCATCACGCACCCTAACCGGAATCGTCTACTGGGACACTATCAAGGTGTGGACGGCCTGAAGACCGGTTATGTCGGGAAGGCTGGCTGGCATATCGCCGTCACAGCCAAACAAGGAGACAACCGTCTTTTGGCCATCCTCATGGGGGCAAATAATCCCCAATTCAGGAATAAAGAGGCGGCCAAACTCCTCGACAAGGGGTTTGCCATGGTCAACGGGGGAAAGGCGGTTGTTCTGAAGAACGCTTCAGCGGCGGGTCGCCTTCTGTAATTCCTCAATCAGCTTGGGCGTCACATCGTAGAGGTCCCCGACGATTCCCAAGTCGGCGGCCTGGAAAATCGGGGCGTTTTCATCTTTGTTCACGGCACAGATCACCCGGGCGCCGCGAATGCCCGTGACATGTTGGATCTGCCCGGAGACGCCCAGTCCGATATACAGGTCCGGCTTCACCTGGACCCCGGAAAGACCGATGCAGAGGTCATCGGGCAGCCAGTGCAACTCCTCCGAGATCGGTCGGGTACAGCCGATCTCTCCCCTGACCAGATCCGCCAATTGACGGGCAATGTGAATATCCTCCTCCTTCTCCATACCCCGTCCCACACAAACCACCACCTTGGCCTCCGTGATATCCTGACTGCTCCGCTCTTTCACTTTCCTGGCAACAATCCTGACGGGGGACGGCGACGGCAGAGACAGTTTCCTGATTTCCCCTGACCTGCTATGGTCCGCTGGTGCCGGGGCAAAGGTCCGGGTAGGAATCGTCGCCATTACCGGTCTGGTTACGCAGCTAACCTGCTGAACGGCGGCGCCGCCATAAGCCAGGCGCTCCATAACAACAGTCCCGTCTTCCCCCCGGGAAAGGGCAATACAGTTGCTGCAAAGCCCGGTCCCAAGGTGGGCGGCCAGACGGGCCGCAAAATCCTTGCCTCTCGCCGTGGCAGCCAGGAGGATCATGTCCGGATCGGCCTTTTTCGCTTCTGCGGCAATGACAGGAATCCAGGCATCGAAAGCTTGTCCTTCCGGAAGGGTGGACATGAGCAGCACTTCATCGGCGCCACGGGCGATATGGTTCTGAGCATTGTCCTCTTGGCCCGTGACCGCGGCCGTCAATGTTGTTGCTACCTGGGAGGCAAGCTGCCTACCGATATTTAACAGCTCCCACGCCAGATCTTTTCTTTCCGCAATAACCAAAATACCCGCCATAGATGCCTCCTCCAGTCAGCACGTGCAGCGCATTCACAAAAAGTCGAAGATACAACAGAAACGTCATACCAGCGCATCACCCCGGTAAAAAACCGGGGCGGTATCCAGAAATATCTAACGGTTGCAAGAAAACTGGACCCTGATTTTCACCGGGATGACAACTTTTTGCGAATTCGTCAATTACAATTTAAATTCAACCTTATACGAGGTTATCGTTCAACTGATCAGGCCTCTTTTTTGCAGGGCTTCCACAAACCCGGCAATCCCCTCCGGCGTCGCGGCAAATTTTTCACAGTTCCTCTCCATTCGTGTCGCCGTCATCCCCAGGGTCTGCAGAAGGGCGGCGCCGACGGGCGGCAGATCCTCCTTCTTTATGGCGACGACAGGCTTCTTCGACGCCATCAGCGTATCTTTAACCCCCGGGATCCGGGGGATGTTGATCTCCGGCAAGACCGTCACCAGTACCGGGAGGGGAGCCTCCACGACCTCGACACCTTCTTCGACTCTCCTTTCCGCCACAATTCGTCCGTCTTCCCCGATGGTAAGCTTCTGAACATAGGAAATACAAGGTATCCCAAGATTTTCCGCAAGGCGGGGACCGACCTGCTGGGCGTACTGGTCAGAGGAACCCTCGCCGCAAATAATAAGATCGTAAGGGATGCGGGAGCGGATAATCTCTCCGAGGATAGACGCCGTTTGGGAGGATTCAAGTTGGTTAAAAGTTGGATCGCCGGCGAAAAAGGCCTGATCCGCTCCCCGGGAAAGGGCGTCTTTCACTCCCTTGGAGGCTTCGGGGGCGTTCGCCGTCAGCACCGTGACGCTGCCGCCGTGCAACCCCTTCAGACGGGCCGCCTCCTCGATGGCATTGCGGTCGTAATCGCTGATCTTGTAATCTACGGCGGAAAAATCCAGGGCGCCGGATGCGCCCTTCCGAATATAGGCTTCATCGATAACCCACTTGAAACAGGCAACGATATTTAGCATGAATTGTTCCTTCCTTTTACCGGAGGACGTTGCCGGAGATAACCATGCGCTGGGCTTCCGAAGTGCCTTCGTAGATTTCGGTGATCTTGGCATCCCGCATCAGCCGCTCGACCTTGGCACCCTTGCAGTAACCGTAGCCGCCGTGGATCTGGACGGCTTTGATGGTATGGCGCATCGCCGCTTCGGAGGCAAAGAGTTTAGCCATGGCGGCCTCCTTGCTGAAGTTTAGTTTCTGGTCTTTCAGCCAGGCGGCGTGATAAGTCAGGAAACGGGCGGCGCTCAACTCCGTCGCCATATCGGCGATCATCCAGGAGATGGCCTGATTCTTCGAGATGGGATTGCCGAACTGGATCCGCTCCTTGGAATAGCGGATAGATTCGTCCAGAGCTGCCTGGACAATGCCTATGGACTGGGCGGCAATCCCGACGCGGCCGTGATCAAACCCCGCCATTGCCATCACGAGGCCTGCCCCTTCCTTGCCGAGTAGATTGGCCTTCGGAACACGGCAGTCCTTGAATACCATCTCCGAGGTCTGGGAAGAACGGAGCCCCATCTTCCTGAAATGCGTACCTGCCGACATTCCGGCTGTTCCTCTGGGAATGATAAAACAGCTCAGGCCTTTTCTTCCCGCGGCCTTGTCCGTCCATGCAAAGACCATGTAGGTATCCCCGGTAGGCCCGTTGGAGGTAAAGGTCTTCGTGCCGTTGAGAACATAAGCGTCGCCGTCGAGAACGGCCGTCGTCGTAGCCGCCATGACGTCGGTCCCCGCTCCCGGTTCGGTAAGGACAAAGGCCCCTAATTTTTCGCCTTTGGCCATCGGCAGCAGGTATTGCTGTTTCTGTTCCTCCGTCCCGTTCAAAAGGACGAGCATACAGGCGATCCCCACATGGATGGAGACGGTAAAACCTGTAGAGGCACAGGAGCGCGACAGTTCTTCAATAGCCAGGATATGGGTCAGATAATCGGATCCGGCCCCGCCGTATTCGGTGGGGATGGGGATCCCCATCCAGTCCCCCTCGGCCAGCTTCTTGAATACCTCGGCGGGATGACGGCTGTTCTCGTCGATCTCCACGGCAATGGGTTCCACATACTTGTCGGCGAATTCCCGCATGTTTTTGCGGATCAGTTCCTGTTCCTCGGTCAGCTTAAAATCCATAATCCCCCTCCTCATTAATATTTTCCAGGCCCGATATAAGCCTGATGTTCAATTTGACATTATGAAGCGACATTATGACCGTATCCTTTGTAACAGCATGACAATAATTTTTCAAGGCTAATACCCCAGATCAGCCGAAACGGAACTGGACGCCGGCGCCGCCTTCCGGATAGGCCCATTCCAGGACATCGGTTCCACAGACAAGGCGGCAGGTCCCACATTCGAGGCAGCCGTCGATGGTCAGGGACGTCTCTCCCTGTTCATCGACACTGTAAAGACCGGCCGGGCAGATCATGGCCATCTTCTGCAGCCGGGGATCTTTCCCCTTGCCCGTTCTGATTTTTATATGGGCCGCGCCGCCGGATTTGAAAACGTCCATACCCAACTTGGCTTTCAGATCCATAGGTTCGATCATATCTTCGTCACCTCCCGGAAGTCTTTGAACATGGTCCACATTTCCCCTAAACCCAAGTACTTTCTGATCGTGGGATAGAGCCGGTCTTTGGGACCCGCGGGGACGCTGTAAATATCCCTGAGCATATTTCCGTTCAACTCGTTGTAGTGACTGAAGAATCTGGGATTATTTATGAAGGACGGCGTCGCCTGAAAGTTCTGAAAATCCTTCAGGACAAAACTTTCCTGAAGGAGGCGCCCGTATTCCGAAAGGGCATCGGCGTCAAAACTCCCCGCCTCCCTGGCCTTCAAGACGGTTTTTGCCGCATAGTAGCCCGAGGCCAGGGCGTATTCCATCCCCCGGACGGTAAAACCCATATTCAGGGCAAAACCGGCGGCGTCGCCTGCTACCAGGATACCATCGCCATGGAGGGGGTGAAGAGCCTTGAACCCTCCTTCGGGAATGAGATGGGCGGCGTATTCCACCGTGGCGCCGCCCCGGATCAGGCAGGCAATCTCCGGGCGCGCCTTGAAGGCCTCCATGAGCGCCGGCGCCTCCAGGCTGCCTCCCTTATCCATCATATCTTCGATGCCGATGACGAGGCCGAGACTGACGCTTTCCTTGTTGGTATAAATAAAGCCGCCGCCGAACAAGCCTTTCGTGACCTCCCCGATAAACAGGCGGGCGGCCCCTTCATTGCCCTGCAATTGAAACCGGTCATTGATCTTTTCCGCATCGAGGGCGATGACCTCTTTAATCCCCAAGGCGTAATTATGAGGCGTTTCGGAGGGATGCAACCCCGCCTGCTCCCCGAGCATGGAAAGGACGCCGTCGCAGGCGATAACAACATCGGCGTGGAGCTCATCCCCACCCGCCAGCACGCCGACGATTTTCCCATTTTCCTTGATGACGTTTTCCACCCGGATCTTGGGCAGAATCATGGCACCTTTTGCTTCGACCTGCTCGGCAAACCAGCGGTCGAATCGGGCGCGGAGAATGCTGTAGCTCTGATGAGGTTCCTGCCGCAGTTCGTTGCCGGCATAATCGATGGCGACGGACCGCTCCTTTGCCATCAGGACAACCCCTTCATGGACAATGAACCGCTCCAGAGGGGCCTCCGGCCAGAGATCAGGAAACAAATCCCGGACCGGATTCACATAGATGCGACCGCCGGTAACATTTTTCGCGCCGGGGTAATCTCCCCGTTCCAGGACGAGGACTTCGAGGTCCTGCCCGGCCAGAGTGTAGGCAGCCCCCAACCCGGCCAGACCCGCCCCGACGATGATAACGTCAAATTTTTCCATAATTCCGCTCCCAGCCTGATAATCAAAAGTCTCTGTTGCCGCGGATGCTGGACTTGATTAACTTGTCTGCAAATAAAAATCAATACGTATTTGATTCGGTAAGGGACGTGAACTACTCGTCCTTACATCGTTGTTCTCCGGTCTATGAGTCTACCGTCTGACTTCTCCTTGCCACGGTTCACCAGAGATCGGGGCTGTCTTCTTGAATTCGGAGATGAATTGCCATGTTTAACCAAGCCTTTGCGCCCATGCGATGGGTGAAAGCCCCGCCTAACGTTCCCCCATATTGTCCTACGGTTCGATGCGCTTGATACTTTCGATTCGGGAAAGGTGTTTCTTATCGAAGGAATAGATCTCGGAAATATTCAGCTTTTCTGCGAGAGCGGCAATATGGCCGTCCACAAAATCTACATTTTGATCCTGATAGATCTCCAATGCCCTGCCCACGATGGCGCCGTTGATAACCTCCAACCCTGGCGTTGTTAGAATAGACCGAATCATGGGCGTAATGGCCGCTGGTTTCAGGTCATAGGAAGATTCCAGAACCCAGATCAATTCCGCCAGGACGAGGTCGGAGGTAATCAGCTTGATTTCCCCGCCGGTTGCTTCATTCAGGAGTGCCTCGACCCGGTCGGCCTTTTCGGAATCATCGTTGGTCAGGTAGCGAACGAAAAGATTTGTGTCCACAAAGCAGGTCTTCATTCGCTTTCCTCCCGGGCCCTCTCCGCAACGGCGTTCTTGGCCCGCGCCCGCTCCGCAGAAAATGGCCCTGCTGATCCAGCCGCCTTGACAGCGCCACGGAATGATTTCAGCGTTTTAACGGGCTGTAGAACGATCCGATCGCCCTCCCGGCTAAAGGATACCCGGTCATTAGCCTGGATGTTCATAATGTCCCGCATTGCTTTGGGGATTGTAACTTGTCCTTTGGCGGTAACTGTAGATAGCATATTTCTTACCTCAATAAATAATTCTTACCGGATATTATATGTAAGAATATACGTATTGTCAATCCTCTTTTCCTACCAGGGTGAATATTATTGTTATCGCCTTGTTTGACCAGCAATATTTGATAAAAAAAGGCCGCCCCGAAATCTCCGGAACGGCCTTTATAAGCTCACAGACTCAATTAATTATGACCGATCTTACTTGGTCGGGGTTTTGAGCATCCAGACTATCCCAATCGAGGCCAAGCACATGACGCCGGCGATCGTGAAGGACGTTGCGTAATTTCCGGCGGCGAACTGTTTGATCACCAAAGCGCCTTTATCCATGGCTTCGTAAGGGATCTTGCCCACGATGGTCATGAGCTTCGGGGCCAGCCAGGGACCTAAGAGACCGCCGGCGCCGAAGGCAGCAAACATGAAGCCGTAATTGGCTCCCACGTTCTTCGTTCCGAAATAGTCCGCCGTCACGGCCGGATAGAGCCCCAGGAACCCGCCGAAGCAGAAACCGACGGAGCACACGCCGACCAGGAACATGGTATAGGAAGTAAAGGTGTTGAGGAGCAGCATAATCACGCCGGCATAGGCGAAAAGAATTATCAGGGTCGTTTTACGA
>JALNVY010000072.1 GCA_023231165.1 Syntrophales bacterium
CATCAATTCGACGACGTGAAATATCGATATTTGCCTTGACATGAAAGGTTTTTCCTGTTAGATGGATGTCCCGTTCGCAAAGAGAAACATTTAGGCACGTAGCTCAGGGGGAGAGCGCCATCCTGACGCGGTGGATGTCCAGGGTTCAAATCCCTGCGTGCCTACCATGACATTCAGAAAGGGCATCAGCGAAATTGAACGTGATGCCCTTTCTTTAATTATCATAAAGGTATCATGATGAGTGAGATAAACATCACGTGGCCGGATAGCAGCCGGGGAACTTTCCCCGGAGGAATAACGATCAAGGACGCGATCGGCTTCTGGAAGCCCGATGTTCTGAGTTCCACCGTGGCGGCAAAAGTAGATGGATTACCTGTAGATTTGGGGTTTCGTCTCGATAAGGATGCCGTTGTCGAACCGATCGATGTTGCGACGAAAGAAGGTCTGGGAATCCTTCGTCACAGCACCTCCCATGTCATGGCGCAGGCTGTTCAGGATACCTTCCCCGGGGCAAAGGTTACTATCGGTCCTTCCATAGAAGAAGGATTTTACTATGATTTCGACTGTGAAACCACCTTCACCCTTGAAGATCTTAAGAAAATCGAAAAGCGGATGCAGCAAATTACTGCAACAGATTCTACCTTTTCCCGTAGAGAGATTTCCCGGGAGGAGGCCGTTGTCCTATTCAAAGGAAAGGGAGAATCCTATAAGGTCGAACTGATCAATGATCTTCCGCCGGACGTCGAGACAGTCAGTCTATACTCCCAGGGGGGGTACGTCGATCTTTGCCGGGGACCTCACCTTCCTTCAACGCAGATGATCAAGGCGTTCAGCCTCCTAAAAGTTGCAGGCGCCTATTGGCGGGGAGATGAGCACAATAAGATGCTTCAGCGGATATACGGGACCTGCTTTGCCACGCAGGAGGCCTTGGATGATTATCTCCGGATGATTGAGGAGGCGAAAAAACGTGATCACCGCCGTCTCGGTCGGGAACTGGATCTCTTCCAGCTAAACGACGAAGCCGGACCGGGACTGATCATTTTTCATCCCAAGGGAATGATGCTGAGATACATCATCGAAGAATGGGAACGGAAGGAGCATTTAAAGCGCGGGTATGACATGGTAATGGGTCCCCAGATTCTCAAGGATGACCTATGGAAAAGGTCGGGTCACTTTGATCATTACCGTGAGAACATGTACTTCACGGAGGTGGATGGACAGGGATATGGAATCAAACCCATGAACTGCCTTTCCCACATGCTCATTTACAAGTCCAAGATCCGCAGCTACCGTGATCTGCCCCTGCGTTACTTTGAACTTGGAACCGTTCACCGTCATGAGAAGACCGGCGTCCTTCATGGCCTGTTGCGAGCCCGTCAGTTCACACAGGATGACGCCCATATCCTCTGTACTCCCGATCAGCTCAATTCCGAGATCAGGGCGATTGCCGATTTCGTAGCTTACGCTATGAAAATATTCGGTTTTGAGTATGAAGTAGAATTAAGCACCCGTCCGGGAAATTCCATCGGCTCTGATGCCGACTGGGATCTGGCGACCTCCGCTTTGGAAGGGGCCCTTAAAGACAGCCGGATGGTATATGAAATCAACGAAGGCGACGGGGCATTCTACGGACCGAAGATTGATTTCAAGCTCAAAGACGCCCTGAAGCGGAAGTGGCAGTGTGCTACCATTCAGTGCGACTTTACCCTGCCGGAGCGTTTTGATCTATCGTACATCGGTTCGGACGGTGAAAAGCACCGTCCCGTAATGCTTCACCGCGTCATTCTTGGGGCCATTGAGCGCTTTATGGGCGTCCTCATCGAACACCATGCGGGTGCATTTCCAGTTTGGCTCTCCCCGGTACAGGCCTCGATTCTAACGGTAACAGAGAAACATATCCCACATGGAGAAAAAGTTTATCAACAACTTCTGGATGCCGGCGTTCGGGTAGAAAAAAGTTTTTCCAACGAAAAACTGGGCTATAAAATCCGGGAGGCCCAGATGCAGAAAACACCCTATATGCTGGTCATCGGTGATCGTGAAATAACCGAAGATGCTGTTTCTCCCAGGCAGCGTGACGGAAATAATCTTGGTTCCATGTCCGTCACGGCTTTTATCAATATCATCCAGGAGCGGAACCGCAATTACCAATAACTTATTCTCCATATCCTCATTTCAGGGAGGACGTAGGATTATTGAAAATCTACCCAGGAAAGCAAGGTGGGGCCATCTTTTTTAATAAGCAAATAGCTGGAGGTGACGTATCGCTAAGGAGTTAAGTATCAATGAAGAAATTAAGGCTGCTGAAGTTAGGCTGATTGAAGAGGGACGGCAGTTGGGGATTATGCCTCTCAAAGAGGCGCTTGACCTTGCCGCTAAAGCTGGTCTTGATCTTGTGGAAATCTCGCCTACTGCCAGCCCTCCTGTCTGCCGGATCATGGATTATGGAAAGTTTAGATATCAGCAGAGTAAAAAAATTCAGGATGCAAGAAAAAGTCAGACAACGATACAGATCAAAGAAATACGATTGCGGCCGAAGACTGAGGAACATGATCTGGAAGTAAAAGTCCGTCATATAAAAAAGTTCTTACAACAAAACGACAAGGTTAAGATAACCATGATGTTTCGAGGACGAGAAATTTCCTATGCCGATCTTGGGAAGAAGGTTATGGAAAAGCTTCGGGATGCCCTTATGGATGTGGGGGTTATCGAAACGCACCCCCGACTTGAGGGCAGAAGTATGATTATGGTTATTGTGCCTAAAAAATAAAATTTATTTATACCGAGGAGAAAATCGACCATGCCAAAAATGAAAACACATCGGGGCGCCGCCAAGCGTTTTTCCCTGACTGGTACGGGAAGGGTAAAGCGGGCGAAGGCCTTTGCAAGCCATATTCTTACGTCAAAATCATCCAAGCGGAAAAGGAATATGAGAAGGTCGGCGGTTGCAGACAAAACTAATGAAGCAGCCCTCAAGCGTTTGCTTCCCTATCTGTAAAAAACCGGTAATACAATATAAAATTAAGATGGATAAGATACGGCATCGCCGTCATCTGCAAGACCTCTGAAGGAGACAGGAAACCATGCCAAGGGTAAAAAGGGCCGTAACGGCCAAGAAAAAACGTAGAAAGATACTTAAATTAGCAAAAGGATTTTTTGGAGCTCGAAGCCGTCTGTTGAGGACGGCAACGGAGGCGGTAAACCGGTCGATGAAATATGCTTTTCGGGATCGCCGGGTTCGTAAACGTGACTTCCGGAGGCTTTGGATTGCCCGGATAAGCGCCGCCGCCCGAATGAATGAGATTAGCTACAGTCGTTTGATTGACGGCATGAAAAAGGCGGAGGTGATGATTGACCGCAAGATTCTGGCAGATCTGGCCGTTCATGATCCCAAGGCCTTTACGGAGATCGTAACCATGGCAAAAGGGAAACTGCCTTCATGCTGAATACCCTCGACGAGCTTGAAAAAAAGGCGATGCTGGAGTTGCCGGGAGCGACTTCTGAGGATGCCTTGAACGAGCTGCGCACCATGTATCTGGGCCGTAAGGGTGTGTTGACGCAAATGCTCCGCCAAATCAGTACGGTAACAGCCGAAGAGAGACCTCTCTTCGGGAAACGGAGCAATGAAATCAAAGAAAGCCTTTCTCATGCCATCTACGAAGCCTTGGAGAGGCTTAAGTCATCTCGTAAGGATGATGTCCTTCTCAAAGAAACTATAGATGTCACTCTGCCGGGACGGACCGTGGGACGTGGCCATCTGCATCCGGTTACCAGGGTCTCTCAGGAAATCTGTCGTATCTTTGCCCGGATGGGATTCAACGTAGTCGAAGGTCCGGAAGTCGAGACGGATTACTACAATTTTGAGGCGTTGAATATTCCCAAGGATCATCCGGCCCGGGACATGCAGGATACATTTTATGTGGAAGAAAATATCGTCCTGAGGACCCATACTTCACCGGTCCAGATCCGGACCATGGAAAAGATGAAACCGCCGGTGCGGATCCTTTCCCCCGGGCGGGTTTATCGTCCCGATTCCGATGTGTCTCATACCCCCATGTTTCATCAGATCGAGGGCCTCATGGTGGACAGGGGTGTAACTTTTGGAGATCTAAAGGGAACCTTGACCTACTTTCTAAAGCAGATCTTCGGAGCGGACATCTTCCTTAGATTTCGTCCCAGTTTTTTCCCCTTTACCGAGCCCAGCGCGGAAGTTGATATCCAGTGCGTAATGTGCGGAGGCAAGGGATGCCGGGTATGCGGGCAAAGCGGCTGGCTGGAAATACTGGGCTCCGGGATGGTGGATCCGGCGGTATTTGAAAATGTGGGATACGATCCGGAGGAAGTAACGGGATTTGCCTTCGGTCTGGGCGTGGAAAGAATTGCCATGCTCAAATACGGTATATCGGACATTCGCCTCTTCTTTGAGAACGATTGGCGCTTTTTGGAGCAGTTTTAGAATATGAAGGTAAGTCTCAAATGGTTGCGGGACTACGTTGATATTGATCTGGAACCGTCAGCTTTGGCCGATTGTCTGACGATGGCCGGTCTGGAAGTGGATGCCGTCGAAGTGGCGGGTCCGGCTTTCGATCAGGTTGTGGTAGCCAGAATCATCTCGGTGCGTCCCCATCCCCAGTCAGAGAAACTGTTTCTTTGCGAGGTCACCACGGGGACGGAGAGCCTGCCTATTGTCTGCGGCGCCCCCAATACGCGGTCCGGGGATACCGTCGCCCTTGCTAGGGTCGGGGCAACGATTCCCGGTGGATTTGTCATCAAGAGTTCCCGTATCCGTGGCGAGGTTTCGGAAGGGATGCTTTGTTCGGAAGAGGAACTTGGCATCGGCGAAGACAACACCGGGATCATGATCCTGCCGCCGGATCTTACTATCGGCATGGATCTGAAAGACGCTTTGGGGCTGAGAGATACCGTCCTGGACATCGGTATTACTCCCAATCGTGCCGATTGCCTGTCGATCGTCGGAATTGCCCGGGAGGTGGCGGCAATCACCGGGAAAACCCTCCGCTATCCCGAAATTGATGTCACCGAAAACAACGAAGAAATCGCCGGTATAACCTCGGTCTCAATCATGGATCCGGACCTTTGTCCCCGCTATACGGCCCGGATTATCAAGAATATTACTGTTAAGCCATCCCCATCTTGGATGCGGGAGCGTCTGGAGGCCGTCGGGTTACGGGCGATCAATAATATCGTCGATATAACGAATTTTGTGATGATGGAATTGGGTCAGCCCCTTCATGCCTTTGATTACTGCTTCCTTGAGGAGGGCCGTATTGTAGTACGGCGCTCCCGGGAGGGTGAGCATTTTGTTTCTCTTGACGAAAAAGACCGGGTACTGAGGTCGGATACCCTGATGATCTGCGACGGCGTCAAGCCGGTCGCTATTGCCGGAATCATGGGTGGTTTGAACTCGGAAGTGAAAGACGATACGAGTACGATTCTTCTGGAGAGCGCCTATTTCCACCCCCCATCCATCCGCCGTTCTTCCCGTTGGCTCGGTATGGGAACCGACGCCGCCTTCCGGTTTGAGCGGGGCATTGATCCTGAGGGAGTGGTGCGGGCCTTGAACAGGGCGGCCCAACTCATGGCGGCCTTGGGGGATGGAGCAGTGTGCAGGGGTTTTATAGATCAGTATCCCCGGCAGATAAAGACAGCCAAAGACATCCCGTTGCGGCCAAAAAGAGTTAATGAGTTTTTAGGGATCGATATCCAGGCAGCAGAGATGGTCAGGATTCTGGAAAAACTGGAAATGACCGTCTCACAGTCAGATGACGCCCATTACCTGGTAACGCCGCCGACCTTCCGTGTGGATATTACTAGGGAGATCGACCTGATTGAGGAGATTGCCCGTGTTTATGGTTTTAACAATATCCCCGTGACTATGCCCGGCGCCGCCGGTATGCCGGCGGGAGAAAATCCCGAGCAGATCCTGGATAGCGCTTTGCGCTTTGCCCTGACCGGAATGGGCTATACGGAGGTGATTACTTACAGTTTCATAAACCCCTTGTCGGCTGACCAGCTCGGGTTAAAAGATGACGACCCCTTGAGGGACTTCGTGATAATAAGTAATCCCTTGACGGAGGAGCAGTCCGTTTTGCGGACAAACCTTGTCTATAACCTCCTGGATGTAACGAACCGGAATGCCCGGGTCGGTTGCGCCGATCTCAAGATATTTGAAATCGGTCGCATCTTCTTTCGGCGGCAGGAAGGGGAATTGCCCGAGGAGAGGGCTTGCGTGGGAGGGCTCATAACCGGTAACCGTTATGACGGCTCATGGCATAACAAGGGGGTTAGTGCAGATTTTTATGATCTCAAAGGTTGCCTGGATGCCCTTTTTGCGGATCAGAAAATACAGCCGGTTCGATTTGTAGCAGATTCATCCCGGCCGTTTCTCCATCCCGGCCGTTCATCCCGGATTCTTGTCGGCCAGGAAACGGTGGGTTTTGTCGGCGAAATTCATCCTGATGTTCTTGAGCGAATGGATCTGAAAAACCGTGCCATTGTGTTTCAACTGGATTTGGAAACCCTGCGGTTGTACACGAAGGGGAAAATTGACTTCAGGGAAGTATCTAAGTTTCCAGCCAGTTCCAGAGATATGGCGTTTCTTGTTCCTGTTGCTATGGAAGGAGAAACCCTCTGCCGAACCGGATATGAGCAGCATGAAGTATTACTTGAAAATGTTGCAATATTTGATGTATACACGAGTGAAAATCTGCCTGAGGGGATGAAGAGTTTAGGATTGCGCTTTGAGTATCGATCCACCAAAAGAACCCTGACGGAAGAGGAGATCAACGTGGCCCATAACCGGATCGTTAAAACCATGGTTGAGGCGACAGGAGCAAAGATCCGGGGAGAATAAACAATAGCGGAAGACAGGAGGTAGAACTATGACGAAAATAGATATTATTCAGGACGTGTACGAGAAGCTTGGTTTTTCAAAGAAGGATTCGGCAAGGATTGTGGAATCGGTTTTCGATATTATGAAGGACTGCCTAGGCCGGGGCGAAAAAATAAAAATATCCGGATTTGGGAATTTTGTGGTGAAGGAAAAGAAGTCCCGGCGCGGCCGGAACCCTCAGACGGGTAAAGAAATCGAGATTTCTGCTCGCCGCGTTCTCACTTTCAAATCAAGTCAGGTTCTGCGTAAGGCACTGAACGTTTAGTTCCGTATCGCAAACCCGGTAATGTGGGGCGCCTGGTATGGACGTGTCGATTCCTGACAAGACCTATTTTAGAATTGGCGAAGTCAGCAGTATCCTCGGGGTAGAGTCTTACGTCGTAAGATACTGGGAGTCGGAGTTCAAGTCGGTCAAGCCTGTCCGCACAAGATCAGACCAGAGGCTATACCGGCGTAAAGATCTGGAAGAGCTAATGATCATCAGGGATCTTCTCTATAAAGATCATTTTACGATCAAGGGCGCCAAGAATCAGCTTTCCAGAAGGGGATCAATCACCCGCCAAGAAGGGGACGTGGACCAGGGAAAGCAGCTCCTGACGGCTGTCAAGGTCATGCTGAGGCAGATCAGAGAAATTCTTTCCTGACAAAGGGAGTCCGTAACCCCACCTGTACGGACTCTCTTTGTCGTTTGTCTTATTCCAAATCTAAATCAAAGCGCTATCATCGTTAGCATCGGCAATCGGCTCCTCGACGTATGAAAAATACGCCTGCATCGCCTCTGCCTTGCCGCCTTGATTTCATCTTTGATTCGGATTTGGAATTATTTCTTCTTTTTCGCCCGGCTTGCCCGCTTGGATGCCTTCAGCGGGTTTATTTTCTGGGCAGCCTCTTTAATTTCCAGTTTTACGTGGGTTGCTGTAACGCAATTTCCGATGATCCACTTACTGGTCGGGTCCATATAAACCCTGCAATAACGGCCCGTATCCAGATCGATAATCCGGTTGCATCCTTCGCACTTTTCAATAACGGTCTTACAGGCGCCGTCTTTGAAATCACATCCCTTATGCTTCATGAACACACAATCTGTGCCCGTCCTGATGGTCTGACAAATCATCTTTCTCACCTCAAAAAAAAGTTGAAATTACTAACAAATAATCATACCTCTGTCAAGGATAAAGGGGAATGAATTGACTTAACAGGATTTCCGTGGTATGAATCTAATGTTTGCAAGCCTGTATCGGCAGGGAGAGATGAGAAAGGATGAAGGCATCGGATTTGGCCGGTTTTTTTTTGCGGTCACTTTTTATTATGGCGTCGCTGAATTTCCGGAGAATGCAAAACCTGGGGTTCGCCTTTGCCATTCTTCCTCTTGCACGGAGAATGGGAAAAGACAAAAAAAGCATCTCTTCATTTCTTGCCAGACATCTTGAATATTTTAATACTCATCCTTACTTATCCGGCGCCATACTCGGTTCGGTCATCAGGTTGGAGGCCGCTAATGGACATCATGACCAGACCTCGGACATATCAAGATTGAAAAAAACCCTCATGGGTCCTTATGCTGCTATCGGAGATAGTTTTTTCTGGGGAAGTCTTCGGCCCCTGGCCGGTATCACCGCCGCCGCCATAGCCTATCAAGGTTCTGTCTGGGGCCCTTTTGTTTTGTTACTCATTTTTGATCCGCTGCAACTCTGGATCCGTCTTAAGAGCTTCCTTGAGGGTTACCGGCACGGTTGGCAGGGAATTACCTATATACAGTCATGGGATTTGCCGCGATTGGCCCGCTTCATACGGTGGGGAACCATATTTTGCCTTGCACTTGCTGCCGCATGTCTAGGGCAGGGAATCGCCAATGCCCACTTAGAAATATGGATGCAACCGCTTGTCAGTATCACGGTGCTCACGGCGGTGTTGTTGTCTTTTCTTGCGATGGAACGAGGTATGTCTCCCCTCACCGTCCTTTATGGTATGACGGCCGGGTGCGTGGCGCTGATGATTTGACATGCCGGAGATAATGATCTTTGAGGTTAAAAATAAGCTAGGAATCCATGCACGAGTGGCGGCAAAGCTCGTGGCGGTTTCCAATAAATTCAAGTCGCGAATCTTCTTTGAATACGATGGGCAAGAGGTTAACGGCAAGAGTCTGCTTGGTATTCTTACGCTGTCTTGTTCACGGGGCGGATTTATAACCGTAAAAGTGGAGGGCAGCGATGCTGTCGAAGCCTTGACTGCTTTACAAAGTTTGTTTGCAGACAAGTTCGGTGAGGATTGATAAGGGGTAGAATCATTTATATGGTACCGGAACAAAGCATGAAAAATATTGTTCTCAAAGGAATTGGCGTATCGCCGGGGGTAGTGATCGGTAAGGCCTATCTGTTTGATCGTCGGGATTCACAGATTTCTTTCTACAAACTGGGGAAGGCCAGCCTGGTAACAAAGGAAGTCAAACGATTTCGGGATGCGTTGCGGGCCTCGGAAGCACAATTGCGGGAGGTGAAGAGTCGTCTCAGTGAAGTAGCAGGGCTCGAACCGCTACATATTATGGATGTTCACATTATGCTCCTCAAGGACCGGTCATTCGTCCGCAATGTTGTGCAACGGATCCAGGAGATGTCTGTAAATGCCGAATGGGCCGTCAGCATGACCATTGACAAATACCGGGAGCTGTTTGAGAAAATGGAGGATGAGTACCTCCGGGATCGCTTCAGTGACATCCGTTATGTAGGGCAAATGATCCTCAGGAATCTCGCTGGCAGGCGGCAGGAAACCATCTCTCCTCTGGGGGAACGGGTCATTGTCATTGCCTCAGATTTGTCGCCGGCCGATACGGCCCAGATGATGATCGACAAGGTTCTCGGTTTCGCAACTGACATAGGGAGCAAGACATCCCATACCGCTATTGTCGCCCGTTCCATTGCAATTCCTGCCGTTGTCGCTCTAGAGAAAGTCACCCGTCTGGTGCGAACCAACGATGATATTATTATCGACGGCGCCGCTGGTCTGGTCATTGTCAATCCCGATCCCGAGATTCTCCATCGTTATGAGGAAAAGAAACGTCTTTATCAGGCGGCTCGGGAAGTATCCCTGAAATATGCAAAATTTCCGGCGGTGACGAAGGACCGCTATAAAATCCAAGTCAGCGGTAACATCGAATTCATTGAAGAAATCCCTTCCGCTATCGCCCATGGGGCCGAAGGGATTGGTCTGTACCGCACCGAATTCATCTATATTAATCGCGAGGAACTTCCAACGGAGGAAGACCACTTTATCAATTACCGCCGGGTTATTGGCATCGAGGGTCTGCAATGGTCCACCATTCGCACCTTTGATTTGGGGGGGGATAAATACTTTTCCGATCCGAAGTTAGCCAAGGAGATGAACCCCCAGATGGGATTACGGGCCATCCGTTTTTGCCTGCAAGAGGTTAACCTGTTCAAGGTGCAGCTCCGGGCGATCTTGCGGGCCAGCGCCTTCGGCAAGACAAGGGTCCTCTTTCCCATGATTTCGGGAATCGAAGAAATTCGCGCCGCCAAAAGGATTCTCTCGGAGGTCAGGGATGATTTAAGGATGGAAGGTAAGGCCGTGGGGGAGGATATTGAAATCGGCGCTATGATTGAGGTGCCTTCCGCGGTGGTCATCGCCGAGGTCCTCGCTAAGGAGGTGGATTTCTTCAGTATCGGGACAAACGATCTCATTCAGTATGTTCTGGC
>JALNVY010000073.1 GCA_023231165.1 Syntrophales bacterium
CGGGCGCTGGAAGGCCTTGCGGCCGGAGATAAGGCCCATGCCCCCGGCCCGCTTGTTTATGACCGCGGTGCGCACCGCTTCGGCCAGGTCGTTTTCCCCTTCCGAGGCCCCGCCGGAGTTGATCAAGCCCGCCCGGCCCAGATAACAGTTAATGACCTGATAACGGGTCAGGTCGATGGGATGGGCCGTCGCCAGCTCGGAATAGATCCGGGGATCTGTTTTCCCGAATTTGACCGCCGGATAGCCGCCATTGCAATCCGGTTGTTTCTGCTTGACGATATCGGCCTGAATGGTGGCGGCCAGATGGTTGGCCTGCCCGGTAAGGTCTGCCGCGGTATGGTAATCCTTCCCGTCTTTGACGAAGGCGGGATTGCGGAGATAGGCCCAGAGGACCGTCGCCATCCCCAATTCATGAGCCAGGGCGAAGGCCGAGGAGATCTCCCGAAGCTGCCGGCTGCTCTCCTCGGAACCGAAATAGATCGTCGCCCCGATGGCGGCGGCTCCCATGTCGAAACACTGCTTCACGCCGGCAAAGAGAAATTCATCATACTTGGCGGGATAAACAAGCAAGTCGTTGTGGTTTATCTTCACGATGAAGGGAATCCGGTGGGCGTACTTTCTCGCCACCGTCCCCAGGACGCCGAGGGTCGAGGCGACGGCGCTGCATCCCCCCTCGATGGCGAGTTTTACGATGTTTTCCGGATCGAAGTAGATTGGGTTCGGGGCGAAAGATGCGGCGGCGCTGTGTTCGATCCCCTGATCCACGGGGAGGATGGACAGGTAGCCCGTGCCGGCGAGGCGGCCGTGATCGAAGAGAAGCTGCAAGTTCCGCAGCACGTTGACCGGCCTGTCCGTGGGAACGAAGATCCTCTCGATGAAGTCAGGACCGGGAAGATGCAGGTTTTCCTTAGGAAAAATACACTGGTGGCCGAGCAGTGGTTCAGCGTCTTTACCCAATAAATTAACGATCTTTGCATACATGTGCTATCTCCTCTTTTCTCAAAATTTCGGTTAATATTCCTATAGCATACGGACATCCATGTTAGGTAGATCAACAAGGGATGTCAAGCAGGAATATGTGCCACTTGCTTGTTTTTCTGATAGTTATCGTTAAAGTGGCGTTGAGATGTAGATAACAAAGGTAGCCAGTGCCAGGGCGTTTTTTTGCTTCACCTTTTTGATAAGATCGTTTAAGAGGAAAGGTATCAATTCAAGAGGGACGAAAAAGGCATGATTGAATTCTATAAGATGAGCGGCAGCGGCAATGATTTTATCCTCATTGATAACCGGCAGCGCCAGGTGGAAGCGGCCATCGACGCCATGTCCGTCGTGGACTTCGTGCAGGCGGTCTGTATGCCCAAGCTCTCCGTCGGTGCCGATGGCCTGATCCTGATCCAGGAGTCGGCAAAGGCCGATTTCGGCTGGCGTTTTTTCAACGCCGACGGCTCGGAAGTGGAGATGTGCGGCAACGGCGGCCGTTGCGCCGCCCGCTTTGCCTTTCTAAAGGGCATTTCCAAGGAGAAGTTATCTTTCGAAACAGTTGCCGGGATCATTGACGCCGAAGTGAGGGGAGATACGGTCAAGCTCAGGCTAACGGACCCCTTCGACCTGCGGACCGACGAGACAATCGCTATCGACGGCAGGGATTATGCCGTCAACAGCATCAACACCGGCGTTCCCCACGTCGTCTTTTATGTGGAGGATCTGGATGCCTTTGACGTGTTTTACATCGGCAGGAATATCCGCTACCATGATCAATATCAGCCCCGGGGGACCAATGCGAACTTTGTCAAATCCCTGGACCGTCGTAACATGATGGTGCGTACCTATGAGCGGGGGGTGGAAGACGAGACCCTGGCCTGTGGCACCGGTTCCGTGGCGTCGGTCCTCATTTCCGCAGCAAAAGGGCTCGTGGACTCCCCCGTCGCTGTCCAGGTAAAGAGCGGAGAGAAATTAAATATTTACTTTGAAAAAACCTCTACGGGCTTTAAAAAAATATACCTTGAAGGAAAAGCAAAAGTTGTCTATGAGGGGCGTCTTTGGGATGAAGCCTACACCAAATAAAAGGAGAGAGACTGTGCAAATTGCCGACCGTTTGACGAAAATTCCCCCCTATCTGTTTATGGAGTTGAGAAAGAAGATCGCCAAGGCCAGGGCCGAAGGCGTCGATGTGATCAGTCTGGCCATCGGCGATCCTGTTGAAGCGACGCCGAAAACGATAATTGATGAGCTGTGCCGTACAGCTTACGATCCAGCCAATCACCGCTACCCGACGGACGAGGAGAAAGGTATGCTCTCCTTTCGACAGGAGGTGGCCCGGTGGTACCAGGACCGTTACGGCGTGACCCTGGATCCGGCCAATGAGATCCTGGGGCTTATCGGCTCCAAAGAGGGCTGCCATCATTTTATTTTAGCCCGCATCAATCCCGGAGACGTTGTGCTCATGACCGATCCCGGCTACCCGGCTTACCGGTCCAGCATTCTCATGGGGGGAGGGGAACCGTACAATGTTCCCATTCTCGCCAAAAACGACTATCTCCCCGTTTTGGGAGACATTCCGACGGACATCGCCAAGAAAGCCCGGGGCATGTTTCTCAATTATCCCAACAATCCCACAGGGGCCTGCGCCACAAAGAAATTTCTCAATGACCTGGTCGCCTTTGCGAAACAGTACGATATCGCCGTCTGTTATGACAACCCCTACAGCGAAATCCTCTTTGCCGGCCAGGAGCGCATCAGCTTCCTCATGGCCCCAGGGGCCAAAGACGTAGGCGTCGAGCTGAATTCCCTCTCCAAACCCTTCAACATGTGCGGCTGGCGGCTGGGGATGGCCTGCGGCAACGCCGACCTGATTGCCGCCATCAGCAAGGTGAAGGAAAACACCGATTCCGGCATCTTCAACCCCATCCAGTTTGCCGGCATCCATGCCTTGAAGCAGGAGGCTTCCTTCATCGATCACATGATCGAGGTGTATGGCAAGCGCCGTGAACTGGTACTGGCAACCCTCAAGAAGATCGGCATCTTTTTCGCGCCGCCCAAGGGAACCTTCTACCTCTGGGTACCCGTGCCGGAAGGAATGACCTCGCTGGAATTCACGAACCGACTGTTTGACAAGACGGCTATCGTCGTGGCGGCGGGGACGGCTTACGGTAAATATGGGGAAGGGTATGTCCGGATTTCCCTCACCGTGCCCGACGACCGCCTGGCCGAAGCCATGGCCCGGATCGAAAAGGAATTTACTTCGTCGGCAGACTGACAAGTCATCCCTACAGGAAGTTGGATTGTCGGCATCATTTCCGTGATCGACAGGATCACGGAAATGATGCTGGATTCTACGGTTAACAGCAAGCGGCGCGGTTTGGCTGCCTGGAGCCAAAGTCGAACTTTAAATCGAGTTTATTGACTGCAATCAACGACATTAGGACAGCTCTGACAACAAAGGCCACAATTAGTTGGCACTGACCTTCCATCATTCCATACCCAGTCCAATGGCGTTCCCGTATAATTATTGAGGGTGTCCGAAACAACCAATGTCACATGTTTATTGTTCACAGTAAACAGCGAGGCGACAATCTTATCGGAAACAATGGTCATGATGTTGTGCATTTTGTGATCCCCTGCCACAGGCATGTTTGTGGACCACCGGCCATTGACAAGCTGTCCCGTCGAGGAGGAGGCTATCTTAAAATATGGGCCCGACGAAGGCACCGGCAGATATATCCAGGTGCTGGGATAAATGCCGTTTAGACCTGCCGATTTCTGAAACGCAACATTGAATTGGTATGCACTCCCCCCGACGCCAGGTTTTATAGCGAGATTACCTTCCCATCTTTGCGCACCACCGGCAACATAGTACTGAAATTTCTTGGAGGTATAAGCCTTGACCACGTCATTTGGAAAAAAGAGGGCGGGATCAGGAACCCCGACAACTGTAAGATCGGTGCCGGTCGAGTTCATGATGCTGAACGTCCATTTTGTAGGGCCCAGTGTGTAAAGAAAGATACCCCCTGCCTCTTTATCAAAACAGGTCCCAGGAGGTGGGACCGAATCATCCGCTATCGCCGTATGATTCCCACCCAAAACGACCATGAACGCGATAAGAAGATACAAACAAGACATTTTTAAAATACATCTGATTTTCATAGCTTTTGTTCCTCCCTTCCTATCTTCATCAGATTGTTTTGGCATTTTTCTTCAAGGCTCCGGCCACTTTTGTCAGTATAGCTTCCTGTTTTTCGAGTTCGGCAGGAGTTATTTTTTGTTTACCATGAAGTGCCAAAGCGGCTTTGAGCAGTGTTTCCTGTTGACTCCTCTTCAGTGAACGCACCAGAAGCAGGAGGTCGCGTTTCCCCTGTTTTCCCCGTTGATCCAGAATCTTTCGTAACTCCTTGGCCCCCGGACTGTTTGCGGCGCGATCGCCATAAGAGGTCTTGCGATACACGGACTCTACCGTAGTTGCCGTGGTATAGTCGGACGACTTCATTACGGTTACCATCATCGACGGCACGGTCCCGACGTCCTGGCCGTCCTTCCCCGGTCGTCCCCGCAATATCTGCGTGATGACCACCAGGCTACTCTGAATATAACCGCCTGCATCTCCCTGGTTGGTTATAACCGCGTCATCTGCCCATGTCCCTTTTCGGTCATCTGCATATGGATCATCAGCCGGGATATATCCGGGCGGGCAATAGGTACCGGGTAGGCCGTAGCCGTCTGCCGCAATGACATATGAAGATACGTACATCTTGTCCCCACCACAGTTTTGCGAGTTATTCTTGCTAAATTCATTAGCTTCCTTAGCCAATTCAACGGCGCCCGTAAAAGTGTCAACCCAGGCGAGGGGATCCTCCGGATCTGCAACAAGCTTTACTAAATCAATAGTTTCCTTGACCACGTCGGAGACAAGCTTGAATAGATATGATTGTAAAGGGCCACCCGGTTTCGGGCGGTTAAAGTTAATGGAAAGTTTGGCATTGCCGGTATAAATTCTACCGTTTTCATCTTTTGTCTCCACCCCGTTGACCCACCACACGGCTGAATACGCGTTCACGTAGGCGTAGGCGTCTAAAAACGAGACCGCCATCGGGTACGGTCTAAGATCGACCCCGGGTACTGCGGCCGGTATAACTGCCGGTACGCCGATGGGGGCGAAGGGAGCATAAGCCTTCCCGTTCCTGTCCTGTTGTGTCACTTTCTGTAGCTTTAAAGGTGTGCCGTTCATATTATTGTTTGTAAGGCTTGAATCAAAGGTCATCTTGTAGGGTGTCAGATTCAGTATATAAACACCGATTGTCCTGTCATCGCCATCGTAAAGCATCAGGTCTTGTGTAAAACTTGTGGAGGCCTGTACCTTGGGAACCGCCACGCTGACAAGCACTAGTATAAATACTGCAATCCAATTAAATAACTTCCTTGATCTCATAAGTGTTGCTCCTTTCCATGTTTTCATCCAGTGCCAATGGCTATCATTGACTAAAGAAAGAAGGAAATCAAAATACCTAACTCAATATGATTTTTTTTGCATATCGCTAAAAGGTTGCCGGTTTCAAACCACCTCCGTTTACTATGGCTTCGAAGAAAACGAATCTGCCGGAATCTGCTGCGGCTGGGATTGCAAATCAGCTGCCGGAACTGTCAGACTATCTTTGCCGCGACTTATCCCCCCTTTCCCATCTGCTGTTTTCCCCTTTGCGGGTATATCCTGCCGCTGGAACCAGGGTATTGTGAATTTGTCGGGATACTCGTCGGAGGGGATAACTTTCACTGCCAGCGAAAGCACGGCATAATTCCGGTTCTTCTCCGTCGTCTCCTGGGAAAAAAAGTATCTAAGCAGAGGTATCCGCATGAGGAAAGGAACGCCGGAACGAGACTGGATATAACTGTCGGTTACGAACGTGCCGACAAGATATGTTTTCCCGTCAGCGGGGAAAACACGTGTAGTCTGGAATTTTTTGTCGCTGTATTGAGGCGCCGTGACGCTGCCCATCCGCGACTCACCCGATACGATGCTCACTTTTACTCCGACATCGAGACGCACCGTTGTTAATTCCGGTTTATCCTTGTCGAATTTGATTACAGTCGGCGTGACGGCGATACTCGTCTCAAGGTCCTGGTACTGGGTCTGCACATTGCTGTTAACGTCAACGCTAAAGATCGGCATATGCTGTATATCCGATATCTGAGCCTTTACACCGTTAGGTGTGAATACTTCGCTCGCTACCAGGATTTTCCCTTTTCCCAACGACTCGTCTAACTGAAAAACATTTTTGGTAACTCCGTCATTGACCTTAACGCTGATAGATCCTTGCTTGTTCGTATTTGTATTTGTGAGAAAATCTCTCGTTACATCGAATGAGGCACCGTAAGATATACTGGAGGGGATCAAGTTAAGTCCGAGGTTCAGGGCATCCGAATCTGTGATCTCATGTAGCGTTGCCGAAATGATGACCATGTGTTTCGTGCCGGTCTGGAGAAACATTTCCTTCATCACGGCGCTCATCTGCTGAACCTTGGGTGGTTCACCGAGAATCACAACCCGAGGCAGAAGACCAACCGGTGTGTAAATTTCAGCGGCTATATCGTGAAACCGACCTTGCATCTTCTGCAGCAGGTCTTTTGCTGCTTCAAGGTTGTCGGGATCAATTGGGATTACCGATACACGACCATCCCGACTGAGTTTTGAAGTCATCAAATCGGAAGGTGTCTGGCCAATAGCCGGAGCGTCGGAAGGTGCTTGGCTAACGGCCGGAGAATCGGAAGGCGCCTGGCCAATGGGCGGAGAAAAGGAAGGTGTCTGGCCAACGGCCGGAGAAAAGTTGAGAAACAACAGAAGGATGGGAAAAATAATTATGTGCCGATAAATAGTCATCAAATTATTATTCCAGAATGATAAAGAAACTTTGCCACACTGAATAGCAACGGTAAGCGGCACCACTTAATAAATTCTTGATTTCAATATATAAAAAATGTTTTGTTGTCAAAGTTTTTTTATCCAAGTAATGAGTCATCAAATCAATGATTACGCCTTGAACACCTGCATTTTCTTCAAGAGCGACTTTTTACTTTGGGACTTTTACTAACACCTCAAATAAAGAGATTATTGACAAATGCGTATTTAACAACCCCTGGGAATTTATTGGTTGACAATCTGGCGCATTTACACTATGAACCTCCCGGTTCCCGGGAGGCGTTTTTTGGCTATCATTGAACGATTAAAGATAAAATCCATAAAAAACAAGGGCGTCGAGGGAAATGACGCCTGGCGGCTCTGTGAAGAGGGGAGCCTGAATCCCTTCGGCCTCATGGCGGCGGCGTCAGAGATTCGCGATCATTTCAAGGGGAAGGCTATCTCTTTTTGTGGAATCGTCAACGCCAAGTCCGGGAGATGTTCGGAGGACTGTGCCTTCTGCGCCCAATCTGCTCACTATAAAACGAATATTCAGGCCTACCCCCTCAAAAAGGCCGATGATATCATTGCAGCGGCGCAACGGGCTAGGACGGCGGGAGCGGAAATGTTCGGCGTCGTCACCAGCGGTAAGGGAATCAAGTCAAAAAAGGAATGGGCGGAAATATTCAGGGCAATTGAAGGCATCCGCAACTTGGGCGTCTTGCCCTGCGCCTCCCTGGGCATCATTTCCGGAGAACGGGCAAGGTCGTTGAAAGACGCCGGCCTTTTCCGCTATCACCACAATCTCGAAACCTCCCGGAGCTATTTCCCGAATATCTGCACGACCCACGAATATGACGAAGACGTGGAGACGGTTCGCACCGCTATCAATGCCGGGCTTTCCGTATGTTCCGGGGGCCTGATCGGGCTGGGAGAAGGGATGAGCCACCGGATCGAACTGGCCCTTACCCTGCGGGAATTGGCTGTCGATTCCGTTCCGGTCAATATCCTCAATCCGATCAAGGGAACCCCGCTGGGAGGACGGCCGCCGCTGCCCCCCCTGGAAATTCTCATTACGATTGCCGTCTTTCGCTTTCTCCTTCCCGGCCGGGACATCAGGCTATGCGGCGGCAAGGAAAAATCGTTGCGCCAGTTGCTGCCCCTGGCGGTGGTTGCCGGTTGTAACGCCTTCATGACCGGCCATTACCTGACCACGCCGGGAAGAGACCCGGAACTCGATGTGGAGATGATCAGGGATCTGGGCTTTATGCCGACACGGGAACCCCAGCATGTCTGTAAGTGTGCTACAGATTGTTGTTTAGAGGATAGGGAAATTGGAAAGTAAACCCGTTCTTAAGACGGTCGAATTGATTCTGAACCAGTTGAAGCTGGCTCAGGGGAAATGGATTTCCGGCGAGGCGCTGAGCCGTCAGTTCCAAGTGAGCCGCACCGCTATCTGGAAACATATTTGCGCCCTGAAAGCGGAGGGATACCACATCGATTCCGCGACGCGGAAGGGGTATCTTCTGCGCGAGATCCCCGACCTGCTCCGTCCCCAAGAACTCCGGGAAGGATTGAAAACCGTCTGCATCGGCCAGGGGGAAATCCGGTATTTCGAACGAACGGACTCCACAAACCTGCGGGCCAAGGCCATGGCGGCCGAGGGCGCTCCCGAGGGAACCCTCGTCATTGCCGAGGAGCAGACCCAGGGCCGGGGCCGACGGGGTCGTAACTGGTTTTCACCGCCCGGAGCCGGCATCTATCTATCCCTGATCATCCGGCCCGGCATTCTGCCCCAGGAAGCGCCCCGATTTGCCCTGCTGACCGCTACGGCTGTCGCCGAGGCCGTCAGGGAAATCACTACGCTGGAGACAAGGATCAAGTGGCCGAATGACATTCTGGTCGGCGGCAGGAAACTGGGGGGGATCCTGACCGAGGTCAGCATGGAAATGGACAAGGTGGAGTATATGATCGTCGGCCTGGGACTCAATGTTAACCTTGCCCGGGAGGCGTTTCTCCCTGACCTTCAGGAACTTGGAACGAGCATCCAGGTGGAGATGGGCCGGTCCTTGCCCAGGATTACCCTGGCAAGGCGTATTCTCGAGCGGTTTGAAGAAACATACCAGGAGTATCAACGGCACGGATTTGACTCGATTCGCAGTCGCTGGCAGGCCTTTACGGATATGACCGGACGGACGGTGGCGGTGGATGCCATGGGACGCCGGTTTACCGGGGAAGTGCTGGATTTTGACGAAGACGGGTACATGGTGGTCCGGGAGCATAACGGAGGCCCGGTGCGTTTGTTCTCCGGCGATGTGAGCTTTATTTGACAGTTTCGTAAAAAGTCCGGATGCGGCGTTGCGCTGCCCCTTTCGTCACTGCGGCGTACGACAAGTACGCCTCATTCCTCAGGCTTTGCGCGCCTTGCCTGCGGCTCTTTTTACGAAACCGTCGCTTATGGCCAGCCAATTTATGACCTTTTCACGGGTTCATCAGTAAACGAAGGGAGATGGAGATATTGGCGAAAGAAAAGGAAACTTCGCTGCGCGGGATGGCCTATGCCTCCATGTTCGGGGCCTTGACAGCGGTGGGGGCCTTTATCATGATTCCGTTGCCCCCGGTGCCCATTACCATGCAGACCTTCTTTGTGTCCCTGGCCGGCGCCCTGCTGGGGGGATACCTGGGGGCAATGAGCCAGGTGGTCTATATCCTCCTCGGGGTAATCGGTCTCCCCGTTTTTGCCGGCGGCAAGGCAGGGGCAGGCGTCTTGTTGGGACCGACGGGGGGATACCTGATCGGATTCGTCGTTGGGGCCTACGTCATCGGCAGGATGGTTTCCCTCAAAAAGCGCGCCGGTTTTCTATGGCTGCTTCTGGCCATGCTGGTCGGTCATATCTTCATTTACGCCTTCGGCATTGCCCAGTTAATGGTCGTGGCGAAACTGAATCTTGCCAAAGCAATCGCCGTGGGCCTGCTGCCGACCATTCCCGGCGGCATCCTGAAAATTGTCGCGGCGGCGCTGATCTGCCTCAAGGTCCGGGATCATATGAAGCTTTGATATTCAAGAAGGTTATTTTCCATGATCACATTTAAAGACGTCTCCTATCAATATGGCGAAAAGACGCCTCCCGTTCTGGAAATCATGGACCTCCGGATTCCGGAGGGTCAGTATGTGGCCCTGATCGGCCCCAATGGCTGCGGCAAGACCACCCTGATCAAGCATCTAAATGCCCTCCTGATTCCTTCCCGGGGGGAGGTCCGGATCGATGGCATGGATACGCGGGAACTGTCCAGTCATCGGGATATCCGCTGTCAGGTCGGGATGGTCTTTCAGAATCCCGACCACCAGATCGTAGGGATGTCCGTGGAGGAGGATGTCGCTTTTGGCTTGGAGAACCTTGCCGTGCCGTCGCGGGAGATTTACCCCCTTGTCCGGGAGGCCCTGTCCCGGGTCGGGATGGAGGGCTTTGAAAAACGCGCCCCCTTTACCCTCTCCGGTGGGGAAAAAAGACTCGCCTCCATTGCGGGCGTCCTGGTCATGAATCCCCGCTATCTGGTTTTAGACGAACCCACGGCCTATCTCGATCCGGCGGGAAGGCGGCGTATCCTCGGGATGATCAGGCAGCTTCACCAGGAGGGGATGGGCATTATCCATGTTACCCACGACATCGGCGAGGTTGCCGACGCCGACCGGATAATCGTTATGGAACGGGGAGCGATCATTATGGATGGCA
>JALNVY010000074.1 GCA_023231165.1 Syntrophales bacterium
GGCGGCGGGGGTATTGTCGCCACCGCGGCACCGCCAATTTTTACCATGCCCATGTTATCTACAGTAAAGACTCCATTGAGGGCGATGGTCTTACCGAAAAGGTTTAGATTATCCTGGCTCGTGGTAAACCCCGACAATCCCTTTGCCAATCGCAACTCGTCAAAAACGCGCACTTCGGCCCCACCACCTTGTTGCGCAATATACACGTTATTGCTACTGACCTCAATCTTGCCGGCGCCGGCAGTATTATTACCATATTCCATCGTTACGCCGGCGCTGTTGACGGTAATTTTCCCTTGACCTGTTTTTTCAATCGTGATGCTTTGATCATTCTCAAGGGTAATAGAGAGAGTCCCGGCTTTGAGGCCTATCGACCCCGCACCCGTGGGAATAATAGTAATTCCCGGATCGTATTGAGGACCTTTTTTTACACCAATCTGTATTCCCCCCAAAGCCGCTGGCAGGGTGAACATTGTTATTCCATCGCCACCCAGAATCAATTTGGATGCCGGGTTGGCCATTTCCGTCGACAGTTTCTGCAATATAGCCAGGGCGGCGATCTGAAGGCCGACGCCTAGGGCAATGCATGTTTCGGCTACAACCCCTTCCCTTACCGGGTGTTTTCCTTCCGGGTCCAGTGCCCCGGCCACTTCTCCTGCCGCCACGCCCATGATGGCGCCCGCCGCCGCGCAGACACCGGCTGTTATCGTTGCCACCTTCTGTATGAGCGACTTCGTGATCGGGTCGGAACCGGCGGCTATTTGGACCTCTTCATGGCCGAGGAGCGATGATTTCTCGGCTATTTCCGCTTTATTGCTCTTTTTGTATTCGAAGACCGGTCCCACTTTCAATTCCGTGGTCCCGCCGAGGCTGGCGTTGGTGGAGGTGGCAATATGCAGCTCGTTAGCCATCCCGAGAACCCCTTCAAACAGGGAGCCGACGACGCCGATATTCAGTGAGCCGAGGACGAGGTCGTTCTCCTGGCCGACAATGACCTCGTACTTGTTTCCCGAGGCCTTGAAGCTGAACGCAGGTTCCCCTTCCTCATTTTTCCCTATATACATGTTACTCCCCTTGTCGTCCGGATAGGGGCTGTGGATCAGGATGGATTCCTCTCCCTCGGTGTCGTTCATGACGATCTTGTTGCCCCCGGCGGACTCGATGACGAGGTTTTTCGGAGAATACGCGTTATCTGTCTTTGGATCTGAATTTACGGGATTAGTACTTCGGGAGTTGAAGGCCGCCCCGGCGATGATCGGCAGGTCGGGATCGCCGTCCCGGAAGCTGAGGATTACCTCCGCCCCGACATGAAGGGGGAAGTGCATGCCGTAGGCGCCCCCCGACCCCGCATAGGGGGTGGCCATGCGCAGCCAGGCGGATTTCTTCATCACCGCTTGGCCGGTGTTGTCGGTGCTTGCCGCGAACGGCAGATCCACCAGATAACGGCCGAACTGGTCCAGTTCGGCGTATTTATCCGATATGTCGCCATGGATGAAGGCGTTCATTGTCCCCGTAATCCGTGGCTTGGTCGTTTTCCGCTCCGGGCGGAACTGGACGACGCCTAGGGCTGCGTTCGTATTATCATTAGGGATGAGTGTAAAGGTGTTGGCGTAAAAGAAGTCTTCGCCCTCCGTGCCCTGGGCGCCGACAAGGGCTAGTTTCTGCGCCCCCTGGTGATGGACGTCCCGGACGAGATAAGTGCCAGAGAAGGCGGGGTTGGGGTGTATGAGCTTGATTAGCATGCCGGGCATGAGGGGGACGGCGGTGCCGAACCCGCTATAGGTCGTGCCCTGGCAGAAGAGCTCCTGGGCCCGTATCTTCGCCAGCTTCGTACCTTCGTCATTGGCGGGGATAAAATTATCTCCGTAAATCCGTACCTCGCCCCGGTAGGTCCCGTTTTCCGTGAGACCGTCGTTGGAGACAAAGGCCGTCGCTGACAGCACCGACTTTCCCGCCTGCTCGTAGTCGTAATTAAACAGGGTCACCCGCTTCGGCAGCATTTCCTCTTTGCAGACGAGGGCCTGGATGACGTTGGCCTCCGGTTCCGTGGCGAGTTCCGCTGGCGGTTTGTATAGAATCTCTCCCTCCGGCTGCTGGGGGGAGAGGTAGTTGTCGGTAATGCAGAGGACTTCCTGATCGGCGCCCTGGGTGAAGTAGTAGTAGACCCCCTCCCGCTCAAAGATCCGGGAGAGGAAATCCAGGCAGGTTTCCTCGTACTGGCAGCAGTAGGACCAGCGGTTGTAGTTGCCATCGTCGGCGTTCTGCAGAGGGGCGTAGAAAGTAGCGGCGTCATTCAGATTGGGGCCCCGCAGGTTCAGGGTGTAGGGGCCGTCGAAGCCGGCGTTCTTGAAGACCGGCGTGATGATGTCCGTCGGGGGGGTAGTGCTGTCTGGATGGGCTTGATGGACAGTGTCCGTAGGGTCTGCATAAATGCTGTCCGACAGGGGCAGGTTGAGGAAGACGTCCGATTGCCGGGTGAGGGAGAGGATATCGAACAGCGGCTTCAGGGCGGTCTCGTAATAGACAAACTCGCCCTCTTTGCGTTTTTGCTCGAAGCGGGTGATAACGCCGTGATACTGGGATGACTGGCTTCCCAGCCTGATGGTCAAGGTCGCCCGCTTATAGAGGACGCCGCTGATGTTTTCCGTGGCGGACACCAGGCTCACGGTGAAGAGATAGAGGGTCGAAAGGGCCTCCGCGCCCTTGAAGCTCTCCACCTGGAACGTTGGCTCTGTTTTACCCTGATCCAGATCGGGAATGGTGAATCCGTATGAGTTTGTCTCCGTCGCCATGAATCCGCTCTCCTTTCTTGATCGCTCCGCTGCCGGCGTGTCGTGCCGGCAGCGGGATCGGGAACAGTCTTTACCGGGATGGGATGGCGCCCCTGCTGTCTTTAACCTTCCGGCTGGGTTGCCAGGATCGTGCCCGCGAGGTCCGCCCCCGTGAGGTTCGTCTTTACTACTTTGGCCTCAAAAAAATCTACCCCCGCCAGGTTGGCCATTTTCAGATCCGCACGGGTAAGGTCGGCCCTGCGGAGCGATCCCCCGGCGAGGTCGATCTGTGAGAGGTTGGCCTCGCTTAAGTTGGCCCCCTGGAAGCTGGTCTCCTTGGCGCTGGTCGAGAGGATGATGCCCCCGGTGAGATCGGTGCCCGCAAGATCCGCGCCGTCCAGGACGGCCGCCACCATCTGCGCCCGGGGCAGCCTGGCCCCTTTCCACTTTGCCCCCGTAAGGTTCACCATGTTGAACCTCCCGTCGATGATCATCGTCTCCCGATCCGCCCGGGATCCCTTCAGGGAGGACTGGCCGAAGGTTGTCTTTTCGCCCCGGGCCCCGCAAAAAATGGCCCCGTCTCCCTTCGCCTTTAAAAAGGTTGTATAGGACAGGGCCGTGGCGCTCAGGTCCGCATCCGTCAGGTCGGCCTCGGTGAAGTCCGCGTCGGTGAGGTCGGCCCCGGTAAAGACGGTCTGCGGGGCGCCCACCTTCACGGCCTTGGCATCGACGAAACGGGCCCTGGCGAAAACGGCGCCGGCTAGGGCCGCCCCGGTCAGGTTGGCCTCGGTAAAGTCAGCTTCCGTAAAATTTCCCTGTGACAGATCGGCTTGGGCAAGATTGGCGCGGATAAACTGGGTGGAGACGGACTGGGCGCCGCCCAGCAGCGCATCCGTCAGGTCGGCTCCGGTAAAATCTGTTTCCGTCAGGACGGTATTCTGGAGGGATGCATTGGTCAGCCTGGCCTTCCGGAAGGCGGCCCGGGTGAGGTTCGAACCGGTAAAATCGGCGCCACCCAGATCCTGTCCAGCAAAGTCGAGACCGGTCAGGTCCAGATCGATCAATTTTTCACCGTTGCGGTATTTGGCAAGGATATCTGCGGCCGTCAAGGGTTGTGTCGTCATAGGAATCCTTTCTCCTTACGGATTGATAATGATGAGATCTACAGGCGGTTTCACTGATAATCCCGCTGGGGGTCCATTTGCCGGACATAGTCTCTAATCTGACGGGCTTTCTCCGTGTAGAGAGCGATCTTGTCGTAATCAACGCGGACATTGTTCAGGTATTGGAGGATCAATGCGTCCCCGACCAGGGCCAGCGGCAGGATGCCGGCGAAGAAAAAGCCTATTTTTTCAAATTCCGCGGCCATGAAAAAGGTGTGGGGATCTTTCAGGTCGAGAAAAAGCTGAATGGCGGCTACATTTTTCAGACATAGCTCACGCAGGGTTCTCCGTACTTCATGAACGATGTTGTCACCATAGCCGATTACATGAATTTCCGCACAATTTTCCGTCATGAGGACATCGGTAAGGATTTCTGCTTCCGGGGGCAGACTTTGCTGGAGATTCACATCTGGGATATGAAAACCATGGTCCCGTGCCCCGATGTTTTCATACAGACGTTCGATGATGGCCCGGTGCCGCGCCGGGGGATACAGGATCATTTTGGGGGGAGGTGTAAGGTACTTGAAGCTCAAGGCAACGCTAATCCGCTGGTCCTGGGCCTCAATGCCTTTAAATACCCAGGTTTCGGTGCTGGAAGCAAGGAGAAGACCGCAATCGTGAATGTCGAACTGGGCCATTCCCCGCTGGGTAAATTCATGATTGGTTACGGAGTAGACATAGATGCCATCAAGGGGTTTTTTCTTGGGGCACTGGAAAAGAAAGTCGGCGATCCTTTTCATGCAGCCTTGGCCGCGGAATTCCTGGTTCACGAAGACAAAAGTGAATTCCGCGATGCGCGCTTCCTCGGTGGGGTAAACGAGGGCGGAGTGTCCCATGAAAATATTGTCTTCCGTCACGGCGACGGCGGAAATCATTTCGTCCGTCCCGTTGAGTTCGATAATCCGCTCCGGATAGTAGATGTGATCGTCGAAAAATGTATAGCCGTGGGATTTATAGGCGCACCGGGCAATTTCCACTGCTTCGGCTGGTTCCATCCGTCGGACCGTATAAGGGATATCTTTCGGCATTGGCAGCGAGGGGGAGGGTATCCCTGGATACAATACTTCCCCTGCTTCTGCTTCCGCAAGTTCCTGTGCAGAGAGGTATGACTCGATACTCTTTGCCGGCAGATACTTGACCAGGTTCGTTTCTTTACCCTCCATGCCGAGGTTGCGGAAATAGACCTCATCCATGTATTCCTTCATGAGGAAGACCCCCATCCCGGAGGCTGACATCTGATCGATATTCTCTGCCGGGTGGTAATCGGGAATCTGGCCGGGATCAAAGGGCAGGCCTTTCTCTTTGATGGTGATCTTCATTCCCAGGGGCGCCCGCTCGCAGATGAGGTCAAAGTTCTCCCGTTCCTGGCCGGCAAAGGCGTGGACCATGACATTGGAGATCGCTTCTTCTGCGGCCAGATCGATTTGATAAAGATCATCACCGGTGAACCCGATTTTCAGCGCCGTCTCCCGAATGACCATCTGGGCTAAACTCAGATAGGAAAGGTCCGAAGGTAGGGATAGACATATAACATCATTCTTTTTCATTATGGTTAAATGATCCCGGCGACAACCAGTCCCGACAGGATAGATAACAGGGTCAGGATCAGGGCTGCATATCCGGTCCGTCGGTGCCAGAGTCGAAGGTGCTGGATTTTTGAGCGAATTTTAAATTGCAGGTGCCCCAGGGTGGGCGCAGCGACGGCGCAAAGAACGGTTGTCAGGCCCAACCAGGCGTGGGGGACCTTGAATTGTCCGTCTCCGGATTGGGAAACCATGACGACGGCTGCCGCAAATCCGGCGCTTAGGCATATTGCCCCGGTGATTCCCGCAGTGCGATGAATCTTCATCCAGTATTGTTTCCGCCGCAGGAATCTGGCGACGCTGACCCCTGTGGCCATTGTCAGCAATCCTGCGATCATAAAAGAGACATGAATAGAGAAAGGTGACATCTCAGTTTACTTTTCTCGTCGAAACTATCCTAGATTATCTGAGCGTTTTGCTTGGACCCATCCCGATGGCAATTTTTTCGGATGTGGAACCGAACCTGCTGCACGAGGCTTTGACTTCCAGAGTATCGCCACTGACCGCATCAACCTTGTAGGTATAGGTAAAGGTTTCCGACGGCTGGCTTTTGTATTCCTGTGTGGCCACGACCGTTCCGTTCTTCTTGATCACAACCTTTTCGACGTAGTGGCTCTCCGAGAAGCGCGTATGGGTAACCGTAACACTCAGCGTTTTGGTTGCTCCATCGTAGGCCAACAGGACCTTTTGCGGGGCGTGGGCGTTAACCGTGGTCGGACAGAGAGAGGTCATGGCGAAAATAGCGAATGTTCCAACCAAAGACAAAAGGACGGCACTTTTTACTTTTTTTGGCATTGTTCATCCTCCATTTGATTTGCCGGCTTATATTTCTCGCGTTTTTTAAAGACAAAAGCTTTTTTCCGGGAGATCGGCGCCGTCGTCACGGCACGATGTTGATGATTTCTTTGTAATCGGCGCCCAGAATGACGGGAGTCGCCCCACCCAGATCAATGAGGGTCCATTTCTGCCGGGAGTTGTAAGTCCTCTTTTCATTGAGGGAGGTGACAGCTTCCCAGGCCACGCTGAATTCCGCAATAAAATTACCCGATTTATCTATGATGACTGTTATATCTTTAGCCTTGCTCATATTGGTTTTAGTCTTCTTGAGCATTCCCGCATACCAGGTCTTGAAATCTTCCTGATTACGAATGACCATTCCGGGCATGTGCATGACCAGTCCCTTGTTTGCCAGTAAGGGCAGGTAATTGTTCACATTGGCGAGCTTGTCCAGATAGGCGTACCACTTGTAGATAACGCTTTTCACGTCGTTTTCGTCGAAACGCGGGAGAATGGGAGGGCTGCGGAGGTCGTCCCGGGCGGGGGTGAATACCTCCAGGTAGGAGACCTTGTCGGTGAGGGGAAGAACGGCGTAATGGACATTGGAAGGGATGATAAAGGCGCCTCCCGGCCCGATATTCTGGACGTTCTTGTCGATCCTGATCAGCAGATTGCCGCTGAGCACATATCCGGAAAGCTCGTGATAATGATACTGGGTGTTCACATCCTTGCCCGTGTCCGTCTTGGTCGCTTCATTGAGGACCATGGTCTGCCGGTCGTTGAAGAAGACTTTTCTTTTCAGATTGGCGTTTACGGTCTGCCAGGGCTGATTATCGGGAAAGACGCCGGGGTTAACGGGACGGATTTCGTTATGGATATTGTAATCTCGAGACAGTTGTTTGTCGTCGGTCTTGACGACAATCTTTCCCGGGCCACAGCCCGCCAGGGAACAGATCATAAATACAAATAATAGAGACAAATATTTTATCATGATTTTATCATTCCTAAAGGATGAGGATAATGAACGGATGAAGAGGTGTCAAGGAAAAAAGGGGGGAATGGTCATTCATATTGTCAAGTACCGGTGGGTGTGTTATGAAAAGATAGGAATGGCGGCTATGGATAAGAAAGAGAGAGAAACGCTGGGGGCCTACCTGCGTAGAGAGCGGGAAGCCCGCGATATAAAGCTGACAGCCCTTTCGAAGGCTACGAAGATCAGCTTGCCTCTCCTTGTGGCACTGGAATCAGATGATCGGAATGCCTTCCCGGATAAAAAAGCCGTTCCTGATTATCTGAAGAACTATTGCCGGTATCTCCTCATTGATGAGCAGGATGCCCTGAAACGTTTCGAGTTGCAGCCTGCCAAGCACTGCTTACCCGAAGCCATTGAAACGTGTCTTCCGGAAGTCATTGACAATCTGATGCCCCTTCCCGTCGTCGCCCCATTATGTACGCTGCCCCCGACGGTTATCTCTTCAGCGAAGGAAACAGGATTTTTTCGCAGGCACCGCCTGGTTTTCATCAGTGTGGGAACCCTCGTGCTCATGTTTGTGATTTTCAGCGGACTGCTCTTTTATTTCCATCCCCTCCGGGACAGGGCCGACAATAAGGAAGGGATCAAGGTCGAAGTCCCGCAAGTCGAAGTTCCGCAGGCGGCTGTCAAATCTCATGCCCCGGCCGTCGGGAAAGAGAAGGTCATCGGGAATCGGGACAGCGAGATGAAAGCACCGGCCGGCAGCGGAAAGGTAGCGGCCATAAAAAAAATCGCTTACGAGAAAGGGACGGAGGGTCAGGACAAGGTGATGGTTGCCATCGATCGTATGACCACACCCGAAATCTCCAACATGGGGGGAGATAATCCCCGCATTATTATGGATTTCTTCCATGCGAAATATGGCAATGGACTTCCTCTGCATTTAGACGCAAAAGGCCTTTATGTGCAGCGCATTCGGGTCGGAAAATACTTGGAGCCCTCTATAAAAACACGCATCGTCCTTGATCTGGTTCCCGGGCAAAAATATTTTGCCGACCAGGTCTTCGATGAGAAGGAAAATATTTACTACATCACCGTCGGCCCCCCCAAGTAAAAATAACATATCTGTTTCCCCGTCAGGTCAGGGCGACAATATGGACCTCCGCATCGTCGCCGGCGGCATAAGGGCCAAAGAGGAGTTTATCGGGGACACCCTGAACGCGAACGTAATAGGACGTGGCGCCGTCGAGGTGATTCTGGGCGGCCCAAGTTGCAAACTCCTCTTCCCCAAGGGTAACCTTCATGCCCTTCATGGCATATTCAAGGACGGTCCGGGCAGGAATCCCGTCCGCCGGTCCGACGCCGTGGACGTCGATATCCGCCCCGTGCACGCCGAACATCGCGCCGTCCCAAGGGATATCCTTCGGCGGTCCTACCTCGAACCACAGGCCGATGCCATGCAGGGCGTGGAGATTGAGGCGGTATCCCGGGTCAAGAGATGTTAAAGGCCGATTGGCCAAGGCCACGATCTTTGGTCCCAGTGTTGCCGCGGTGAAGGGAATGACCTCTGCGCCCCGGAAGAGGGTGGGGAGCGTCTCCGGATCGATCGTTCCCTCCGTGGGGACAAGGAGGATCGGGAAACCCAAGCCTTTTTGATGTTGAACGGCAAGGGCGAGCAGAGAAAGACCTTGCCGGACGGAAGGGGTTTGCCATGAGGCGTCCGTGCCGAGAATAATCCACAGGGCCGTATCCTTGGCAGCAAGGGGTTCCAGGGCGCTGTCCCAGGCCATCTTCTTCAGGTCGTCCAGCCAGAAATGCCCATCCACGGCGAGCCCATACGTCTTAACTACGCTCATCATCTTTTGGACCTTTTCCTGGTCCTTGTCCAAGGCGCTGATCCAGATCTTTTTCATGTCGAGACCTCCTTAATAAAATTTATTTCGTGGCAGGCCCTTACCAGGAAAAGGTGAAGGCCAGTTTCCGGGAATCCGGGGACACCGCCTTCGGAGGAGTGAAGGCAATATCCAGGGGCAGCGACGCCTCTCCCTCCTGCTTGTGTCCTTCAGGGTAGGGGCCGACGGTTATCCACAGGTCGTCCGGCGGTTCCTGTCCCGTTGCTTCAAAAAAGGCCATCAGGGCCTCGGAGACGAAACTCACCGGTTCCGTTTCCCCGTCGCTTTCCTCATAGGCATCCCGCAGCCTGATCAGAAAACCGATGATTCGAGAAAGTAACATCTGGGAAAGGAGGGATTCGCCGGAGGCGACAGCCGCCTTGGGCATGAAGGCCGTGTCCTGCCCCGAGGCTCCTGCCAGGGGCGTGACGCCGATTTCCATAAACTGCCTGATCCGGTCGTCCGGGAAGATCGTCTCCGTGGCCGCAGTTGTTTCATCCCCTTGGTCAGACACGGCGAGATCCTTCATGCGTACGCGCATATAGTCGGTCAGGCGCGAGGGCCAGCCAAACTGATTGACGCTCTGAGCAGCCAAAGTTCCCAGTGCCCAGACCGGGCTGATCCACAGGGGTTCCGTCTCCGTGAAAGCGACGGAACGGGGGCGGTTGTTTTCTCCATAGGGGGCACGGGTAAGAAAACGGTTGCAGGTCAGGGCCAGCCATTGTCCCAACGGTTGTTCCCTGAGCTTGCGCCATTTGGCATAGACGGCGTCGTCCAGATGGTGTTTGAGATAGGACAGGCGGTGCAGTTCCCGCCAGTTATCAAGATGGAAAAAAGCGGGGGTGATCCATGTCGCAGCCGGGATGAGCAGCGTTGTCGCAAAGGCGGCAATTTTACCAAGCATTTCGACGCCGCCGGGGGTGTTGTCCAGGGGCAGGTCGATGAGAATGAGATCGGGAGTATCCTCAGCAAGTTCGATTGACAGGGATTCCAAGACCGCAGTAAGGGTCTCTGTGGAGGCCGGGATGATTTTTAATACGATCTTTCCGATTTCCTTGACACCGCCACGGCGGACGAGGCATTCCACTCCCCGCCAGGCCGCCTCAAAGGCCCGGAATTCTTTGTTGTTGAAGATACAGCCGATATTTGCCGACAAGAGGCCGTCAATCTGTCTTTTCCAGTCCGCGGGACCTCCGGAGCTCCTTGGTCCTCCCGGCGTTGATCTGTCAGGCATGGCCACCATGGAGAGAATGTCGTCAACGGCA
>JALNVY010000075.1 GCA_023231165.1 Syntrophales bacterium
CCGATATTGATAAAGACGCCCCAAAAAATCATGATGGTAATCCCATACGCAATCAGGGTTCCCGATAAGTCTCTTGAATACTGGGCAATTTTTAAACCCCACAGGATCAGGGAAAGAAACAGGATCATCAAGACAACACCCCCGATAAAGCCCCATTCCTCGGCAAAAACGGAAAAGACAAAATCCGTTTGCTGCTCAGGAAGGAATTTCAACTGTGTCTGCGTCCCCTTCAAAAAACCCTTGCCAAGAAATCCGCCGGAGCCGATGGCGATCATCGACTGAATGATATGATACCCCGAACCGAGGGGATCCCGCTCCGGGTCGAAAAACGTCAGTACCCGTTCTTTCTGGTAATCCTTGAAAAAATACCAGGCCAAAGGCGCCAGCAGCAGCCCTGAGGATACGGCAATGAGCAGATCCTTGATCCTGATCCCCACGAAAAGGATCATGGAGATAAAGATAATCAGCAGCATCAAGGCTGTTCCCAGATCAGGCTGGCGGACAACGAACAAAAAGGGGACCAGAACAATAAAAAAGGGCGTTAAGAGATTTTTGATACTGTAGCGACTTTGGGTTCCGTGATCGCTGAAATATCTTGCCAGGGAAAGGATAAGGGTCAGCTTGACCAATTCCGAGGGCTGAAAGGAGAATCCTCCGAGGACAAGCCAGCGTTGGGAGCCATGGGTCGTATATCCATAAAAAGTCACAAAGATTAGCATCATGATGGCAACTCCATGGATAATATAAGCGTATTGAACAAGAATCCGATGATCAATGGAAAGGATGATCAGCATAAAGAGCAGCCCCATGATTATCCACTGGATCTGTTTCAGATAAAGGGGGACCTTCGCCGTGGTGAGACTGAAACCGGTACTGTAGATGTTTATTACCCCCATGAAGCATATTGCCAGAACAATACCCAGGAGGGGCCAATCAAAATTAATCAACCACTGTCTATCAAATTTCATTGCTCTGCTCGCTCATTGACGAAATTTCGCGTAGCGGGCGCCTTCGGCGCCGCCCGATTGGTTTTGAGATGGAAGTAGGCATCGACAATATTTCTTGCCACGGGGGCGGCAACAGCGCCGCCGCCACCAGCGTGCTCGATAATCACGGCAACGGCAATTTCCGGATGTTTATAAGGGGCAAAACAGGCAAAAAGGGCATGATCCCGAAAACGTCCGGAGAGAATCTTCGCCCTCCGGGCCGCTTCACCTTGGGGCAATCCCACTACCTGAGACGTTCCCGTCTTTCCCGCCACATCGGCCTCGGGTCTGCGCAGGGCGCTACCAGTGCCCCCTTTTTCATTTACCACCCCCCAAAGGCCTTGTCTTATTATTTCAATATATTCTGGAGGAACCGGAAGGATACTTTTCTTTTCCGGCGGGAACAATTTGACAATTCTGCCGTCTGCCGCCTCGATCTGCTTGACGATTCTGGGACGCCAGAGGGCGCCGCCATTGGCCAAGACGCTAAAGGCGTTGGCAAGCTGAAGGGGGGTTACCAGATTGAAGCCCTGTCCGATAGAAACGGAGATAGTTTCCCCTAACTGCCAAGGCACCTTGCGTCTTGCCAGTTTCCAGGCCTTGGTGGGAACCAGCCCCGGTTTTTCCCTTGGCAGGTCAATGCCGCTAAGCTCACCGAACCCGAAAGCCCGGGCATATTCGGCTAATTTGTCGACGCCAAGCATTTTCCCGAGATTATAAAAATAGACATCGCAGGACTCCACAAGCGCCCGGTGGAGATTCACCCATCCGTGGCCATGCCGCTGCCAGCAATGAAAGGTCCTGTTACCCAGTTCAAAAGAACCGTTGCAGAAGAACCGCGTGTCCGGGGTAATCAGACCTTCGGCAAGGGCCGCCGCGGCGACCACAACCTTATACGTCGAGCCGGGGGGATACTGACCCGACACAGCCCTGTTTTCCATGGGATACAGGGGATCTTTAGATAGTCGATCCCAATCCTGCTTGGAGATTCCGGAGTTAAAAAGGTTGGGATCGAAAGAAGGGGTACTGACAAGGGCCAGGATTGATCCATCCCGTGGATCTATGACAACGGCGGTTCCGCGTCTGCCTGCCAGCGCCTCCCATGCCGCCTTCTGGAGATCAAAATCAATCGTCAGCACAACATTGTATCCTGGAACCGGAGAAATATGACCCAGGGCCTTGACCACCTTGCCGGTGACGTTGACTTCCACCTGTTCGGCTCCACTTTTACCGGCAAGATATTCATCGAGAAATTTCTCTATTCCGGATTTCCCGATAATGTCTCCCGGCCCCATCTCATCGTCATTCAGTTTTTCCAGTTCCTCTTTGCTTATTTCCCCTGTATACCCGATGACATGAGACATCATCTCGCCCCCGAGATACTTCCTCACCGGCGCCACTTCTACAACAACGCCCGGCAGATCAAGGGCATGGGTTTCTATAAAAGCCAATTTGGCCATGGTAATGTTCTTTTCGAGCCGAACCGGCACAAACGGTCTGGTTTTACCTACCAACTGAGAATCATTGTTCAACGACAAACCCCTTTTTTCATAAAAGGCTTCCACTTCCTCTATGATGCGCTGGATGTCAACGACACGGCTCGGCACATAGACCAGATCGAAGGCCGCCTGATTATCCACGATGACCTGTCGATGGGTGTCCATAATCAGTCCCCGCAAGGGTGCGATCTTTCTCAGGCGGACACTGTTGTTTTCCGAGCGCAATTTGTATTCATCACCCTTGAATACCTGGAGATAGGCCAACCTGATGGTCAGAATAGTTATGGCAATCAGAACAATGACAAAAAGACGCTGAAAACGTTTTCGGAAATCCGCCGTATCATGGCCGTTAAGACGACCGAACATACCCATCATGGAGCCAACCTATCCGGTGGAAAAACTTAAATAGAAACGGGCTTATCAAACTTATGATAACCAACTGGGGAAGAAAGTACAAGATGAGGTCAGAAAGGATATTCGTTCCGTAGATCATCTGGTTCAAAACCAGTAACCATATCCCCTCGATAAAACCACAACATAACGTGAACAGGACAACAAAGGGGGTGCTTTTCGCATATACCTGCAATGATACGAGATAGACCATGAGAAAAATAGAAGTATAGATGAGGGCGTAGAAACCAGAGTAGACGCCGGTTATGCAATCCATCATTAAGCCGAGAATCAGCGAGAGGATGCTTCCCTTAAGGGCAGGCATGCGCAAGCCCGCGTAGATAACCAGGACGAGGGAGATCTCGACGGCAATCGAGTGAAAAAAAATCGTCCCTAAAATAGCGTGCTGAAAGACAACGAGCATCAGGAGAAACCAGGGGATCAAAACATAAAAAATCATTTTTTCTTTTTCTCCACTACCATCAGCACTAGCACTTCTTCCAGCCTGGTAAAATCAACCGCCGGAACCACCTCGATCCGCTGAAAGAGACCGGAATCCTTCTTATCCGCCCGGATTACGGTTCCCAGCAGTAATCCTTTGGGAAAAATCTCCGTCATCCCCGAAGATACTACCAGATCTCCCGCTTTGACCTCCTCCGTTTTGGCAATGTATTTCAGCACGCAACGCATCGTCCCGGAACCCTGCAGCATTCCCTGGACACGGGTTCCCTGCACCAAGGCGTCGATGTTACTGTTACCGTCGCTGATCAGGAGGACGCGCGAAACATGCCATGATGTTTCAATAATCCTTCCAAGAACCCCTTGCTCGTTCATAACCGGCAAGCCGTTCCTGATGCCATGGGAGGCTCCCTTGTTGATCAGGATCGTCTTGATCAGTGCTTTCTGGTCTATCCCGATAACCCTTGCAGTCATGGAAACATAACCAGTCTGTTCTTTCAGGGTGAGCAGTTTCTGCAGGCGCAGCCCCTCGATATAACCTTCCTGATACCGGAGCAACTGATTCTTCAACTGGTCGTTATCTCTTTTCAAACGCCTGTTTTCTTCTCCCAGTCCCACTAAAAAAAGATAACGGTTCCAAACCGTTATAGTTTTATCAAGGGGCATCCTGATCAGGCGTTCGATAGGCGCCGCCACATCCAGGATAAGTTTTCTCATAAAACCCGTATCCGAAGGAATTCTCGTGCTCAAAATCAGGAGAATGATGGAGAAGACGATAACAAGGATGACGATAGCAGTCGGCCGGTATTTTTTTGGAATCGACATATTTCTGATGATTCTCAAGTCACATGAACAACCGGCAAACCTGTCCAGTCACAAAGAACTTTTGCAAGACGACAATGAAAGCGATCAATAAGAAAGTAAGCCTCACAGCGCCGCATCCTCCAAGGCTCAAAATCTTTTTCCCATTGTGATTAGAGGTTCTAACGGAGTCATCACACCTGAAGGGTGACTTCCTTTAAAACGTCCAATTGATCGAGGGCCATTCCCGCACCTCTGGCAACAGTTGACAGCGGGTCGTCCGCAATGGTCACGGGAAGACCTGTTTCTTCGCGGATCAAGACATCCAGGTTTCTCAGCAAGGCACCGCCACCCGTAAGCATAATACCTCTATCCACTATATCCCCGGCCAGTTCCGGCGGCGCATTTTCCAGACAATTTTTCACAGTGTCCACAATCAGGCTGATCGGTTCTGTTATGGCTTCGCGAACTTCTTCAGAATTGATTTCGATAATTTTGGGGATGCCTGAAATCAGATCCCGTCCCTTCACTTCGACGGTGCGGATTTCCTTATCCGGATAGGCGCAGCCGATGGTCATTTTGATCATTTCCCCGGTTCGCTCGCCGATAAGAAGGCTGTACTTCCTCTTCATATACTGGACAATTTCTTCGTCAATCTTGTCTCCAGCGATACGCAGAGATTTTGCGTAGACAATGCCCGATAGAGAAATGACGGCAACTTCCGTCGTACCGCCGCCGATGTCGACAACCATGGAACTCGTTGGTTCCGTAATCGGGAGCCCAGCCCCAATGGCTGCGGCCATGGGTTCCTCAATGAGATAAATTTCCCGCGCCCCCGCAGATTCAACGGTTTCACGGACCGCCCTTCTTTCCACCTGGGTGATGCCCGAAGGCACGGACACTATTATTCTTGGCCGCACCAGCGTCCTGCGGTTATGAACGCTGAGGATGAAATGTCTGAGCATCGCCTCGGTGATGTCAAAATCCGCTATGACTCCGTCCCGCATGGGGCGGATGGCCATGATATTTCCCGGGGTTCTTCCTAACATCTTCTTTGCTTCAGATCCCACAGCCAGAACCTTTTTAACCCCTTTTGAATCCATGTGCACTGCCACCACGGACGGTTCACTCAAAACAATTCCTTTGCCCTTCACGTAAACGAGCGTATTGGCCGTCCCAAGGTCGATGGCCAGGTCACTGGAAAATTTTCCTAAAATCCAATCAAACAGCACGCTTCTGCCTCCTGTATTTTCTCAATAAATATAAATACATAAGCTCTTATGACAATCACTTAGCGTTGATCTATAGCCTATTTCCCGCACCTAAGCAATGCCTTTTTAAAAAGGTGATTGCATTTTCTGTGGGACTATAATATCAACGATGCTTCAAAAAAGGCGTCTATAAGGGGAACGGTATGCTTGAGTTAATGAGAAAACATGCGCGAAACTGGATCATGAAGGTCCTCCTTGGCATTATTATCATCGTCTTCATCTTTTACTTCGGCTCCATGACGGGACGACAGAAGGCGGATGCCATCGCAACCGTTGACGGCAAGATCATCACCTATCGGGAATATGAGAAGGAATACCGCGATCTGATCGATTTATATAATCGCCGCTCTGGCGGTCGCCTTACAGAAGACATGTTGAAGACCCTGAATCTTAAGCAGCAGGCCCTCGACAAACTGGTTTATCAGGCTATTTTGATGAAAAAGGCCCAGGATCTGAAGGTCAAGGTCACCGACGAAGAAGTCGGGGGTTTCATATCCTCCCTGCCGGCATTTCAGAGAAATGGCGTCTTCGATGATCGCCTGTACCAGCAGATGCTTCGTTACAACAAGACTACACCGGATGATTTCGAAAATGAGCAGCGGAAATCACTCCTGGTCATGAAGCTGGAAGATCTTCTTCAGGACGGCGTCCATGTTTCCGACGAGGAGGTAAACAGTTTTTATGAGGCCCAAACCGAAAAAATCAACGTATCTTTCGTGCGCCTGAGGGGTCAGGATTTTGTGAGTAAAGTTCAGGCGTCAACGTCCGATCTGGAGAAATACCTGAAAGAACACAGCGGCGATTTTCGCTCTCCCGAACAGATTCAAGTCAAGTACCTGTTTTTTACAGCCCAGGATTTCATGACCAAGGTATCTGTGCCGGAAGAAGAAATTGCCGATTTCTATAACGGTCACAAGCAGCAGTGGACAAAGGCGGGGAAAACGCTTCCCCTGAGCAGCGTAAGGGATGGAATAGTCACCGAACTTAAGCATTCCCGAGCAATGAGGCTCGCCTATGAGGAAGCAAAAAAGGCTCGCGATACGATCTATCAGCAGGAAAATTTCGACGCTTACGCTGCCGCCCATCGCCTGCCGGTCGCTGGAACAGACTTTTTCACCGCTAAAAACCCTCCGGAAGCCTTCCGGCAGATACCGGATTTTGCAAAAACAGTCTTTGCCCTTCAGAAAGACGAAATCAGCAATGTAATCGCTTCTGAAAAAGGCTATTATCTCCTCAAAGCTGCGGCAAAAAAGGCTGCGTATACACCGGAGCTAAAGGCCGTCGAAAAAGAGGTACGCCAACGGTATGCGGCGCAGGAAGGCAGCCGCCTTGCCAAACAAGAGGCAGACGTGCTCCTCGCCCGCCTTAAGAAAGGGGATAAGCTACAGATTATCGGGAAAGAAAAGAATCTCAAATTAGAGGAAACAGGATTTTTCCTCCCCACTACCCCGGCCCCGAAGATCGGGACGTCTTCCCTGATCACGAAAACCCTTTTCCAACTCTCAGCGAAAAAACCTTATGGGGAAGAGGTTATCTTCATAAACGGTGACTACCTCCTGATCGAGTTTCGGGAAAGGGAGCAGTCGGACAGGCAGATCCAACCGGGACAAAGGGAGCAACTCAAGAAGGTGTATCTGGATTTAAAAAGGAACGAAGTGATCCAGTCATGGATGGAAGAAAGTAAAAGCGCCTTAATCAAAGAGGGCAGACTGAAGATTACAAAAGATCTGAAAGACCTTTAATTCCAAGTCGTCTTCATTCGGTTATCTTTGATGGATGCTGCATGAATTAGCGGCCCTTGCATTCCGAGGCGCCGCGGCCACGGCCATCCGTTACTTCCTTGGCGAGCTTTCCCCCTTCGAAAGTCAGGATGTAAATGAAATCGTCTTTACCACAATTGTAGGTCCACTGCTCCATGGTCTTGGTAGACTTGGCGCCCTTTGTTTTTGTCCCTGTTCCTTTTTTACGGGTCTCCTTGTCCCCCACTTTTTCCTTGAAGGTGGGCTTGCCGCACTCAATCAGAACCCTGCCTTTTGAGTCCCCGACACTCACCAATCCATCTCCACAGCGGAAGGCGTGCAGGGAAAAAGGGAAAGATAGGAGCAAGAGCAGGGACAAAATCCCCGTAAAGATGCCGCAGGTCGGGAAACGCATATCATTATCCTTTCTTACCTGTACGGTTATAAAATGTTCCGGTACAGGCCGTTATTGACAATGTAATGGCGCACGGGCTCCGTAGTCAAATAGGTGATGGATTTACCATCCCGAACCCGGTTCCGTATCCGGCTCGAAGCGATATCCAGAAAGGTCACCTCCCTGAAATAGATGGAATATCCCATCGGGCCCCGGAAACCGTCACCCTGGGATTCATAGTGGAATCGGGAAGCAAATTCAGGGGGCAGAATACCTTCCAGACCTTTGTTCTCGTATCCCGGTCTGGTCATAACGACAAAATTGCACAGTTGCAGGAGCTTCTCCCAGTCCCTCCAGGTTGTGATAGCATGAAAGGCATCCTGACCAAGAATGAAGTACAGCTCCAGGTTTTGCAGATACTTCTTAAGGATAAATTCAACGGTTTCTACGGAATAAGACTTCCCTTCCCTTTTGTTTTCTGCGTCGGAAAAGGAAAAAGAAGGATTGTTTTCGATTGCCAGCCTGACCATCTGCTCCCGGTGGTAAAAAGATGTGATCTCGCCATCGATCTTATGCGGTGGCCGGGATGCGGGAATAAAAACGATCCGATTGAGATCAAATATCTCCAGGATTTCTTCGGCGCAACGCAGATGGCCGGTATGGATGGGATCAAAGGTCCCGCCAAGTAGTCCCCATTTCATATTCTCACCTGTCCATTGCCATAAATGATAAATTTGGATGTCGTTAGTTCTTCCAGTCCCATCGGACCATAGGCGTGCAGCTTGGTGGTACTGATGCCGATCTCCGCGCCAAGACCCAGCTCAAACCCGTCGCTGAACCGGGTGGAGGCATTCACAAGCACCGTTGAAGACTGCACCTCGTTGAGAAACCTCTGGGCATGACCATAGCTTTCCGTAATGATGGCCTCGGTATGAAGAGAGCCATAATTACTGATATGGTTCATCGCCGCATCCAATCCTTCCACAACCCGAATGGAAAGGACCAGGTCAAGGTATTCCTCATGCCAGTCCTGCTCCGTTGCGGGGTCAATATCGGGAAGAATCGCCCGCGCCTGAGGGCATCCCCTCAACCTCACGCCCGCATCCTTGTATTCCTTAGCCATAAGGGGAAGGAACCGGGATGCGATCGCCTGGTGGACAAGGAGGGTCTCCATGGCATTACAGACCCCGGGGCGCTGTACTTTTGCATTCACGCATATCTTCAGGGCCATATCCAGATCGGCGTTCTCATCGACAAAAATGTGGCAGACGCCCTTGTAATGTTTGATCACAGGAATCTTCGACTGACTGACCACGGCCCGTATCAGTTCCTCACCCCCGCGGGGAATGATCACATCAATCAACTCCTCAAGCTGCAGCAGTTCATAGACGGCCTCACGGTCCGTCATGGGAATGAGCTGGATGGCCGTCTCGGGAATCGGCCCTTTTTTTAGGACTTCTTGAAGTATCCCGGCAATGGCCAGATTGGAATGGATAGCCTCCGAACCGCCCCGGAGAATCACAGCGTTGCCCGACTTGAGACAGAGGGCTGCGGCGTCGGCGGTGACATTGGGACGGGACTCATAGATGATGCCTATGACCCCCAGGGGGATGCGCATGCGTCCGACTAGCAGGCCATTGGGGCGGCGCCACATGGAACTGACTCTGCCCACGGGATCAGGCAGGGCCGCCACTTCTTCGAATCCCTTCGCCATAGCCTGAATCGTCGCTTCCTTGATGGTCAGCCGGTCGATCATGGCGGCAGAGAGCCCCTTATCGGACGCAAAGGCCACATCTCGAGCATTTTCTTCCCTCAGGAATGATCCTTGTTTCAGAAGGGCAGCGCCCATTTCCCGGAGAGCCAGGTTCTTCTCCTCCGCAGCCAGTCTGCACAACGTGCTTGCCGCCTTTTTTGCCTCCTGCGCTATTCCGAGGACCTGGGATTGAATCGTCATTTCGCTACCGCTCCCCATTGACAAAGCTGCCAAAGTCTGCATATGAATCCCCGCTTCGGGCTCAGATCAATACCTGCGTATCCCTGGCGGGCTGCTGTGACCGGACGTACTTTACAAAACCGTGGGGTTTGTGTCAAGGTGATTTGAAGAGAGGTAAAGGAATGGACAGACTCTGCATCAAGGCAGGAATTAATGCCTGCGAACGGATCCGTGACGGCGGCTTTTCTCTGGATGCCTTTACCGTTTATGCAGGACCGGCGGTAGGACCCCGTTGGTTGATCGCCAGCGGTTTCGATCTGACACTTCTCAAAGAAAAAGCCCTCGGCAGGTTACGGCCCCTGGCCCTAATCGGCGCCTCTGCCGGGGCCTGGCGGTTTGCCGCCTGGATCCAGCCGGAAGCGGAAAAGAGTTACCGACGGCTTCTGGAGTCATACATCACCACGACCTACACCCGGGCAGACAAACCTCTTTCCATCCGTAAGTCTTTAGCTGCCATCATTAATAAGACCATTGAAAGTGATGCGTTGCCTTTTGCCCTGAATCACCGCGACTATCGTCTCGCCATCGTCACGGCCCGGGCAAAGAATCTGACCGCTGCGGAGAACGTCTTTCTGCAGCGCCTGGGGTTTGCCTTTTCCTTTCTCGGCAACGCCCTCAGCCGTTCCCTGCTCTATACATTTCTTGAACGGGTGGTTTTCTATAGCGGCCCCAAACCCCCGGCCTTCACCCTGCGTCCGGAATTTCGCGGCGTC
>JALNVY010000076.1 GCA_023231165.1 Syntrophales bacterium
CAACCCTTGAAATTCGCTTTCCTCTTTTCCAGGAACGCCTTCATCCCCTCTTTCTGGTCGTCGGTGCTGAAACACTGGGCGCAGCACTCTACTTCCAGTTTGTTCGCGTTGTCCAGGGCAAGATCATAGCCATAAACGATGGAGTGTTTCGCCATCTTCAGGGCAAAGCCGGGCAACCCGGCCAATTTGGCGGCAAATTTCTTTGTCTCCGCCATGAGCTGATCTGCCGGGAAAATCCTGTTGACGAGCCCGACTTCATAAGCCCGCTGGGCGTCAAGCTGGCCACCTCCCAGGATGATTTCCTTGGCCCGGCCGACGCCGATGAGGCGCGGCAGGCGCTGAGTGCCACCCCAACCGGGGATCAGGCCGATGAGGATCTCGGGCTGACCGAAACGGGCCTTGTCGGAAGCAAAGCGCATGTCACAGGCCATCGCGATCTCCGTCCCTCCCCCCAGGGCGAAGCCGTTGACCGCTGCGATGGACGGTTTGCCCATCGTCTCAATGAGGCGCAGGGTGGCATGACCTAATTCCATGAATTCCATGGCCTGCTGGGGCCGCATCTCCTGCATCTCGGAAATGTCCGCCCCGGCCACAAAGGCCTTGTCGCCGGCTCCCGTGAGAATGATCGCCTTGATCGCCGCATCCGTTTGACAGCGCATGGCTGCATCATAGAGTTCCTTAATGGTGACGGAGTCCATCGCGTTCAGGGCCTTGGGCCTGTTAAAAGTGATCGTCGCTACCCCGTTTTCCACATCAAATAAGAGATTCTGATATTCCATCAATTCATACCCCCTTTTATCTATGCATCCCGAAAGATGCGGATTCCCCCTACTTCTGACTATAATCGTAAACGCCTCTGCCGACTTTCCGACCAAGCCAGCCGGCATCGACATATTTCTTCAACAGCGGCGAGGGACGGTATTTGGAATCGCCGAAGCCCTTGTAAAGGACATCCATGATTGCCCAGCAGGTATCCAGACCAATAAGATCGGCCAGGGCCAGGGGACCCATGGGGTGATTCATGCCCAGAATCATGATGTCGTCAATGGCCTTGGGAGTGCCCACACCTTCCATCAGGGCGCAGAAGGCCTCGTTAATCATGGGCATGAGAATGCGGTTGGAGATAAAACCGGGGAAGTCGTTGCATTCCACTGGAACCTTGCCGAACTGCTTGGTGAGGCTTTCCGTCAGGTCGTAGGTCGCCTGTGAAGTCGCCAATCCCCGGATGATCTCTACGAGCCTCATAACCGGCACGGGGTTCATGAAGTGCATACCAATAACCTTGTCCGCACGCTTGGTAGCGCCGGCAATGCGGGTGATGGGAATGGATGAGGTATTTGTGGCCAAGACGACATCGGGCTTGCAGAACTCATCGAGTTTCCTGAAGATGCCGAGTTTCAGATCTTCTCTTTCCACCGCCGCCTCGACGACGAAATCGGCAGCCTTCATGTCTTCGAGGTTCGTGCTTTTCTTGATCCGGCTGAGGATCTCCGCCTTCTTATCCGCCGTGATCTTTTCTTTGGCCACCAGCCGGTCGAGGTTTTTCGAGATGGTGTCGTAGCCTCTATCCACGAACTGATCCGAAATGTCGTTCATGATGACATTTAAGCCCCCGGGATAGGCCGCCACCTGGGCGATGCCGTTTCCCATCTGTCCGGCGCCAATGACGCCAAAGGTTTTTACTGCCATGTTCAACCCTCCTTTATGATATTAAGGTTTATGAAGGGGCGGCCCATTCAGGGGCCACCCCGATCATATCATACCAACTTAATTACACGGCCTCGAGGACAATGGACATTCCCTGACCGCCGCCGATGCACAGGGAGGCCAGACCCAGGTTCACGCCCTTCTTCTTCATCTGCATGGCCAGGGTGTAAGTAATCCTGGCGCCGGTATTGCCGATGGGGTGACCAATGGAGATCCCGCTGCCGTTGAGATTACACTTATCCAGATCCACACCGAGTTCCTTGATGCAGCCCAGGGCCTGAACCGCAAAGGCCTCGTTGAGCTCGATGAGCCCGATATCCTTCATCGTGATGCCGAGCTTGCTGAACAGTTTCCGCGTCGCCGGAATGGGACCGAGGCCCATATACGCCGGATCCACGCCGCCGGTAGCATAACCCTTGATTTTGGCCAGAGGTTTCAGGCCCAGTTCTTTAGCCTTGTCGCCGCTCATGATAACCACTGCCGTGGCGCCGTCATTAATGCCCGAGGCGTTTCCGGCCGTAACGGTGCCGTCCTTTTTGAAGACCGGCGAGAGTTTTGCCATTTTTTCGAGGGTTGTATCCATGGGACGCTCGTCCACGGCAAAGACCTTGGGATCGCCCTTCCGCTGAGGAATGACGACGGGTACGATCTCGTCAGCAACGGCGCCGCTGGCGATAGCTGCTCTTGCCCTTCTATGGCTCTCATAGGCTAGCTGATCCTGCTCGGCCCGGGAGATTCCGTACTTTGCGGCGATGGCTTCCGCCGTGTTACCCATGTGGTAGCCGTTGAAGATTTCCCAGAGGCCGTCATGGACCAGTAGGTCTGTTACCTTACCGTAGGGCATACTCATTCGGTAACCCCAACGGGCGTCGGGCATGGCGTAAGGGACATTGCTCATGTTTTCCATACCGCCGGCCACGATGATATCTGCATCACCTGCCTTGATGGCCTGAGCGGCCAAGGCGATAGCCTTCATGCCTGATGCACATACTTTCTGAACCGTGAAAACATTCGTCTCCTCGGGAAGACCTGCAAAAATCGCCGCCTGCCGAGGGGGATTCTGGCCCACACCTGCATTCAGAACATTACCCATGATAACCTCGTCAAAATAAACCGGGGTCAGGGAACTGTCGTAGGCAAAGTATTTCTTCTGCACATCCGTCATATCGAAATCGCCGAAGATGGACGGCCGGGCCTTCTTGATGGCGTCTGTAACGGCCGGGCGGAGTCCTGCCCTGATGATGGCTTCTTTGATAACCAGCCTGCCTAACTCTACAACCGAGACGCCCTTAAGGGACCCGCCGAATTCACCGACGGCAGTCCGGGCGCCGCTTACAATAACCGCTTCTCTCATACTACTACTTCTCCTTTCAAAAAAAATATATTCAGGTTTATTTATCTACTCTGATAAGCATGGCATCGCCTTGGGCGTGTCCGGCACAGATGCCGCACGCCCCGATGCCGCCGCCCCGCCGCCGCAATTCATAAGCCAGGGTCATGAGGATCCGGGCCCCCGTAGCGCCGATGGGATGTCCGTAGGCAATAGCGCTACCGTTGGGATTCACCTTTTTGAACATCTCTTCCTTGCTCAATCCCAAGATGGTGCGGGAGCTGACAATGGCCACCGCTGCGAACGCCTCATTGATTTCGATTACGTCTAACTGATCGACGGTCATGTCGTTCTGATCGAGGATCTTCTTGATGGAAAGCCCGGGCACCGTGGCGATATCCTTCGGCGGCTGGGAGACCTCGGCGTAATCGAGGATCGTGAAGAGGGGCTTCATGCCCAGCTTAGCGGCCATCTCCTTGCTCATGAGCATGCAGACGTCGCCGCCGTCGTTGACGCCGGGGGCATTGCCCGCCGTCACGCTTCCCGGTTGTCCCGTCACGGGGCTCTTATGATTGAAGACGGGGGGTAGTTTCGCCAGACCTTCCGCGGTTGTTCCCGGCCTTGGTCCTTCATCCTTGTCAAAGATGATGACTTCTTTTCCCTTCTTGATCTCCACAGGGAAAATCTCGTCGTCCAGTTTTCCTTCCTTCATGGCCTTCACGGCTTTCAGCTGAGAATTTAGAGCCCACTCATCCATGTCCTGGCGGGTGTAGCCGAACTCGTCGGCGACCTCCGATCCGTGAATGGCCATGTGGCGATTATAAAAAGCGTCCCAGAGACCATCCAGAACCATTGCATCCACGAGCCTGCCATTCGGCAATCCCATCCGGGAACCCCAGCGCATGTCGGGAAGAACGTAGGGACAGTTACTCATGCTCTCCTGACCGCCAGCGATGACGATTTCGGCCCGGCCTGTCTGAATCATCTGGACCGCAAGGTCAATGGTCTTGATCCCGGAGGAACATACCTTGTTGACGGTAATGGAGGGAACGCTTTCCGGAACTCCCGCCAGGATGGTTGCCTGGCGGCTGGGCACCTGCCCGCAGCCTGCCGGAACAACTTGACCCATAATAATATAATCTACGTCCTCTCCCTTTACCTTGCCGCCTGTTCTTCTCAGACATTCCTTGATGGCCAGCGCCCCGAGTTGAGGGGCGTCAAAACCCTTCAGGGCCCCACCGAAGACGCCATAGGGGGTCCGACAGGCCTCGACGCAGACAACTTCGCGAAGACCTTTGGAATTATTTTTGATTTTTCTTCCCATCCCGGAAAAATCCGGCTTCCGCTCGCCGAATTTGGCAATCGGCGCGTCCTTGTAGAATTCCTTCCTCGTTTTATCCAACTTCTGCGGTACTTTTTCCATCTCCTCCTCCTTTTTTCCTCTTCACCGGTTCCGGTCAGGTATTTCTGGAAATTCCCCTCCTCACCAGTGTATTATAATGTCATTAAATCATCAGGCCAGAGCAAAATTTCCCATCTCATCGCCCACAGAAAAAAGGCAATCCCCTCGATCCTTATGAATATTTGGGAGTGATTTCTGGTTAAATATTTCGAATATCTCAGAATGGATGCAGACTGAGGCGGTCCTGACGCCTCTCAGCATGCCTGTCTTTGTGGAAGTATGTCGCATCACGGCCGGGTCATCTCCTTCAACATCAGGGATTTCAAGCTCAATGACTCTTTACTCGAGATACTCGCTTACAATATGTTTGTCAGTGGGTAATAGAGGCGGTGACTTTCAAGATTATGCCAAAGTCTTCATCCGCGCAACCACGGCACCTATATACCTTTCAGATTTGGTTGTCAAGACGAATCCCAATGTTTTTTATGATGATTTAATGACTTTCAGTCAGGCCTTTTCAGTTCTCGACTGTAAATAATAATCAAGTGTTTGAATAGAACTGAATCACGATGAGCCATCCTTGATAAAAGGAATCTGATCAAAAAAATCTTGACAACTTTGAAAATCAATATAATTACGAAAGCCAATTTTCGATAATTGAGCATAAAATTACATTAAGGAGGGGATTAGGTTATGAAGTATTTTAAGTATGCAGTATCATCGATTATGGTTATGGCACTGATCATGATGTTCATCGGCTGTGCGAAACCACCCGAAGCTGAGAAGGCGGCTGCCAAGTCAGCTATGGACAGTGCCGTAACCGCAGGTGCTGATAAGTATGCCGCCGCCGATTTCAAAAATGCTCAGAGTACCTGGGAAGCTTCTGAAGCGAAGATGATTGACAAGAAGTACGAGGAAGCCAAGCAGGGTTACGTAAGTGCAAAGGCCGCCTTCGAAAAGGCTGTCGGCGCTGCCGCGGCAGGCAAGAAGGTCATGACCGATGAGGCGAACGCAGCCGTAGCCGCTCTGGAAGATGGATGGAAGAATCTTGCCGCAGCAGCCAAGGGCGTCGAAAAGAAGATGAAGGACCAGCAGGAGGCCTGGGCGGCTGACACGAAAGTCTTTGAGGACGGATTGAAAGCAACCAAAGACATGATTGCCGGTGATCCGGCCGGTGCCAAGAAGAAGGCCGGTGAGCTGAAATCCATCATCGACAAATGGGACGCCACCTTCAAAGATCTGGCCGCCATCCCTGACAAGCCCGTGAAAAAAGGTAAGAATAAGAAATAGTCAAATATTTTTCATCGGTAATCTGCAAAAAAAAGCGTTTCGTCCCTTTAGGACGGAGCGCTTTTTTGTATCCTCAGCTTCTTCGCCATAAATGGTCTAAGGACAAAGAATCATGATCAAGTAAATATTCCCCCGACATGAAAAGTGGCAGTCAAGGATGCCACGTTGCAATTGTCTCCCAGGTTGTATATAAGGCGGAGCCACCTTAACCAAACAATCTCAAGGGAAGGATTAAACTGATGGGTCTAAAAAAAGGAGCTTTCTCATTCTCAAGATTTAGTGTTTCCAACCCCCTGCCCGGAAATTTCGCTGAACTGTTTGATGAAAAGATCAAGTCATTCGCTTTTCGGGATTTCTTTCCCGAAAATGAGGAGAAATCTCTGGGCTGGACAGGATTGCAGGAAATTCTGGATAGGGAATTCGCATACGCTGCCCATACTCTGGGGGACTTCCGGGTATTTTCCCTGCGCATCGACCGCAAGACAACCCCGTCAGCGCTGCTGCGTTTGCGGTTTTTAGAGGCGGAACGGGGCATGCTGGCGGAACGGGAAACGAAAAAACTCTACAAGGAAGAGAGGGAAGCCCTCCGCGAAGCGATCCGCCAGGAGATGATGAAGCAGGCGCATCCTGTCCCCTCGATGCTGGATGTCTGCTGGTCTCTAGCAAAAAGAATGATTTATTTTTCCTCCCATGCAGAAAAGGTCCTCCAGGACTTCCAGGACTTTTTTGGGGAAACCTTCGAAATGGCTATTGCTCTCCATGTGCCCTGGCTGGACGCCCTGGCGCAAGGCGAAGACAACGTAGCGGAGTTCCTTTCCCGGCAGCCGGGACGTGAATTCCTTACCTGGTTATGGTTCAAGAGCGAGGAGCGCAATGGAAGAATCGCCATGGAAGGCCGGGAGGAAGTCGGTCTGGTCTTTGTACGCCGTCTAATCCTCGAATCGGGTGAGGGAGACTACGCCGAATCAGTAGTCTGCCAGGGGCAGCACGCATTGATGCTGGAGGGAAAAGAAGCCCTCCGGCAGGGGAAAAAGATCCGGGAAGCCCGTCTATCGCTGGAAATCGATTCCATGGAGTGGGAGTTCACCTTCAAGGCGGATCTTTTTCAATTCCAGTCCATGAAACTGCCCGCCCCGTCAGAAGAATTTGATGAAAAAAGTGCATTGGAAGAAGAAGGACGTCTCCTGGAGCGAATATTCCTTGTGGAAAGAGCGATCGAGACTATGGATCAGCTTTTTGCATTCTTCATGAGGCTGAGGTTATCCGAGGGCTGGCCCGCCGAAGCCGCCCGCATGGAGATATGGATGAACAGACAAGAAAAAGATGAAGGGTGAAGGGACAGGCGGGAAGGAAAATACCCCGGATAGCATTATGGGTTGACAGGATGGCTATCGTTTATTATACGAGCATCTTATGAAGCGTATCGTCACGCCTGTCATCGTCGGAGCTGCCCAATATACCCAAGCCAGGAACGCCCTGCCCGCCCTTGACCCCCTCAGCCTGATGTCCGCTGCGAGCAGCCTGGCCATTGAAGATACCGGCATTGGGCGACAGATGATGGAGGCCATCGATACCGTTTGCGTGGTTAATCTTTTTACCTGGATTTATCGCAACGCCCCGCAAAGCCTCTGCGAAAAATTGGGAATACAGGCAACCTTCCTGAATTACGGACCCATCGGCGGCAACACCCCCCAGATGCTGGTCAACCATTATTGTCGCGCTATTGCCAATGGCGAATGCCAAGCCGTGCTGATCGCGGGGGCCGAGGCGGTCTATGGCCTGAACCGCGCCCTGCGTGGGAAGGTTCCCTTCGATTGGCCGGAGCAGGAATCCCAGCCTTTTCTGAAAGACCATCCCGCTACTGTCAACTTCGATATCCTGCTCCGGGCCGGGGACGGCCTGGAAAGCACAACTCTGGAAGGATATCGCTATCCCCTGAATCATGTGGAAGAGGCGTATGACCTCTATCTTCCCCACTTCATGTATCCTTTTTTCGAAACTGCCCTGCGGGCGTCTGCACAAGAAAGTGTTGAGGAGCACCGGAAAAGTCTCGGCAAACTTTGCCATGATCTTTGCGCCGTTGCCTCCGGAAACCAACATGCCTGGAGCCGTTCTCTTCTCTCCGGTGAAGACATTACCCGGCCCGGAGAAAAGAACCGTATGGTCGTTTATCCCTATACAAAGTTTATGATGGCCAACATCAACGTTGATCTGGCAGCCGGCGTCATCCTGACCAGCGAAGAAATGGCTGCGACCCTGGGCATCAATCGTTCCCGTTGGGTTTACCCGCTGGGGGGCGCGGATTTCCGTAATGTCTGGCATGTAAGCCAACGTCCTTGTCTGACCGATTCCCCGGCCCTGACCCAAGCGGCGCGACTCTCCCTGGAACAGGCGAATCTGTCCATGGACGACATCGGCGCCTTCGACATCTACAGTTGTTTTCCCTCTGCCGTAGAGATCGCCCGGCAATCCCTAGGGCTGGCGGCAAGCGATCTCCGGGAGCTTTCCGTAACCGGCGCTCTTCCCTACTTCGGCGGGCCGGGGAATAATTATTCTCTCCACGCCATCGCCGCCATGACCGACAAGATTCGCAGCAACCACAAATTGAAAGCTATGATAACGGCCAACGGCTGGTATAACTCAAAACAATCCGTGGGCATTTATGGAGCGACGCCGCCCGGTAATCGCTGGGAATATCGCAACGACAGCTCCGTGCAGCGGAAAATAGAGAAACAAGAACTGCCGCTGCCGGTGGAGAAGGCCAGCGGTCCTCTTACCATTGAGGCATATATGATTCGACATGACGCTGCCGGCGCCCCGGAACGGGGAACTGTAATCGGACGTCTTGCCGACGGCCGCCGCGCCCTGGCCGACATTGACGCATCCCCAAAAGATCTGGACCTTATGGAAAAGACAGAGCTGGTGGGCAAAACAGGGATCGTAAGCTATGTTCCTGAGCGGGGAAAAAATATGATAACTGTGACCGCCATCGTTTGACATGTTGGAGCATTTGTGAGACCTATCAAGAAAGTCGCATATGACCTTAACGCTCTGCCAAATTCAATGAAGGTAACCATGCATGCTCTCTGAAGAAGAAATTCAAGAAAGGGCAAAATACTGTTATCTTGTTTTTTTCCAGTTGAGCTGCCTGCGCAGCCTCGAACTGGCCAATCCCGCCCATTACCTGAAGGTCCTTGAGAAATCATCCCTCCACCTGATCGATGACGAATTCATCCTGCTGACGATGGAGGATGAATTCCGCATGGGAAGCACTGACTGTGGTCTTGACTATCTTATCACGCTTTACGAAGGATTTGCCCATGCCTACTGTGAAGTTATTGAAAAACAACTCACAAGCATCCGAGACGGAATTTCCGGCGACCTTCTAAAAAAGCTGACGGCAGAAATGGACCACGAGGAAACAGAAGATAGAATAAAGGAGCCTGAATGAATCTGGATTCTGACCTCCGAGCAGTTGAAATATTTTATTTATTTCTTCTTGACACGTTAGGCAGGATTAAATATAGCTTACGTAGTTTTTTTCGTACCAGATAGTCTAACCATCTTCCATATATCTTTAATTATACATATTTTTTTGCATCACCGGAAAATGAAGATCGTCCCAGAAGGGTTTTAAAAAAATCTTTGTGAGAGGAGGTGAAACAGAAAGGGGGATTTTTATCTCATTATTATTTTTTGTAAGGGGTTAATTAATAACAAAAGGAGGTAGTTATGGCAAGAATTCGTGGAAAGTCTAAAACCGCTGAAATCTTGACCCTCGATGCCGCGGTCAAGAAGTATGCACTAAGCGGAAATCAAATTGCATTCAGTGGCTTTACAGGGTTTAATAGGAATCCTTTTGCCTTCGCCTGGGAAATGGTAAGGCAGGGTGTCAAGGACATTCATTCTATAGACAGACACGGCAGTTGCTGCACCTGGCTTCTCAACGCCGCCAGTGCCATCAAGATCTTTGAAACGGACTGGATGGGCTGGGGCGAAATGGCCGGCAAACTCGATATCAATCTTGGCCGAAACTATAAAGCGGGCAAAGTTATCCTTGAGGATTATGCCCATGGCGCCATGGCCATGAGATTTCTCGCCGGCGCTATCGGCGCACCGTTCATCCCCTACAGCGCACCCTTGGGATCAGACCTGTATAATGAAAAATACGACGCCTTGGGGAAGGCGGGGTTGAGAGACGGCAAAAACCCCAAAATCGCCAAGAAAAAGTTTATTCAGATGGAAGAACCCTTCTGGGGAAATGGAGACACCGTGCTCCTGCCCGCAGCGATGCCCGATCTGGCCGTCATCCATGTCGCCCAGGCCGGTGACAAGGGGACAGCCAAATGGCGCGGCGTCGGCACCATTGACAAGGAAATCTCCTTTGCCTGCGATAAGGTCGTGATCATCGCCGAGGAAATCGTTCCCGAGGCAGA
>JALNVY010000077.1 GCA_023231165.1 Syntrophales bacterium
GATATCATTCTGCTTATCGTCACCCTCATTCTGGTGACCGTCGGGACGGTGATGATCTATAGCTCCAGTTCCATTATGGCCATGGAACGGTTCAAGGACGGGCAGTATTTCCTCAAGAAACAGATGTTCTTCGTCGTCATCGGCCTGGGGACAATGATCCTGATGACGAGAATACCCTATGAAGAATTGAAAAAATTCGCCTATCCCGGTGTTCTCATCTCCCTGCTCCTGCTCACCCTGGTGCTGATCCCCAAGGTTGGCGTGCGGGTCGGCGGCGCCTCAAGGTGGTTGAAGTTGGGATTTTTTTCCTTTCAGGTATCAGAACTGGTAAAAATTGCCACCGTACTGTTTCTAGCCCACTTCCTGACCCGCAAGGCCGATCATCTCAAGGAATTGATGCGCGGGGTTGTCATCCCCCTGGTAATTACCATGCTCATGGTGGGACTGATTGTGATCGAGCCCGATTTCGGCACCGCGGTGATTATCACCATTATCCTGATGCTCATGCTCTACCTGTCGGGCAGCAGGATCAGATACCTTGCCGGGCTTATGGCCATGCTCATCCCGGTCGGGCTGTTCCTGCTCTTCTACAAGAGCTACCGTGTAGAGCGGCTCATGACGTTTATGGACCCCTGGAAAGATCCTCTCCATTCAGGATTTCAGATCATCCAGTCCCTAATTTCTTTCGGGTCCGGGGGAATAGGCGGCGTCGGTGTGGGAGACGGCATGCAGAAACTCTTTTACCTCCCGGAACCCCATACGGATTTCATCCTTTCCGTTATTGCCGAAGAAAGCGGTTTCATCGGCGTGGCAATTATTATCTTCCTGTTCGTTGTTTTTGTAGTTCGGGGATTTTTTATCTCTTTCAAAGCCCCGGACATGTTCAGCACTTTGCTGGCGTCGGGTCTGACCATGGTCATCGCCCTGGAGGCATTTATAAATATCGCCGGCGTTATGGGACTCATTCCGCTGAAAGGACTTGCCCTGCCTTTCCTGAGCTATGGGGGGACGTCCCTGATTATGAGCCTCACAATGGTTGGAATCCTGTTGAACATATCGGCGCATGAAAAATGATGACACAAAGCGGGCGTGGGATCAGGAGGGGCCGGTGAAGATGATGATCGCAGGGGGAGGGACCGGGGGCCATCTTTTCCCGGGCATTGCCATCGCCGAGGCCTTTCTGAAAAAAGATAGAGAAAATGAGGTTCTCTTTGTGGGCACCGACCGGGGTTTGGAAAAACGGGTTCTTAAAGAACTGGGATACTCTTTGGAAACCCTGGATATCGAGGGAATCAAGGGCCGCTCATGGAAAAGATCCATGCAGGCCGCATTCAAGATACCGGGAAGCATGATGCAGGCATATACGATAATCAGCAAATATTCTCCGGATGTCGTCATCGGCGTAGGGGGCTATGCGTCCGGACCCGCGGTTCTGACCGCCCATTTTATGGGGATAAAAACAGCCATCGCCGAGCAGAACGCCCTGCCCGGAGTAACAAATCGTATTTTAAGCAAGTTTGTCGATAAAATCTTCCTGTCCTTCCCGGACCGGGGACAGTGGTTTCCCGAAGCCAGGAGCATGGTCACAGGCAATCCGATCCGCGCTTCCTTTGCCGCCGACCAGAACATGCCTGAAAAGAAAGAGGAAGAACCCTTTCAGATTCTCATTTTCGGTGGCAGTCAGGGCGCCCATGCAATCAATATGGCCGTGCTCGCTGCCGCTGCCGAATTGGAGATCTTCAGGGAGAAGCTGAAATTCGTTCACCAGACGGGAGAAAAGGATGTCCAGGAAATAAGGGATGCCTATAAGGATCTCAATATGAACGCCGAAGTCCAGCCCTTCATCATGGACATGGCAAAGGCCTATCGGGAGGCGGACCTGATCATCTGCCGGGCTGGCGCCACCTCGGTTGCCGAGATTACTGCCATGGGCAAAGTGGCGATTTTCGTTCCCTTTCCTTTCGCCATTAATGACCATCAGACAAAAAACGCCGAGATCCTCGTCCATGCCAAGGCTGCAATCATGATCCCGGAAAAGGATCTGTCCGGCCGTCATCTGGCGGATACGATCGAAAGACTAATCGGTCATCCGGCAATAATTGAGGATATGAGTAAAAGATCCAATGCATTAGGAAATTTCCGGGCCGCAGACGACGTGGCGGATGCCTGCATAAAGATGGCACAGGGGGCAACTTTACACGGGGTCAGCCTCACTAATTAACATTTATGCATAAATGTTAATTAGTGAGGCTGTCCCCGCATAGGAAAGGTAATATGATGACAGATACCATAAGAATCGACAGCATGCGTCGAAAGATCAGAACGGTCCATTTCGTGGGCATCGGCGGGATCGGCATGAGCGGCATAGCCGAGGTGCTCCTGAACCTTGGCTATGGGATTACCGGATCGGATCTCGGGCAGACGGACATTACCCAGCGTCTGACCTCATTAGGCGCTGTCATCCACAAGGGACACCATGAATCACATGTCGGTGACGCCGACGTCGTCGTAACCTCGACGGCTGTCAAGAAGGATAATCCTGAGGTTGTGGAGGCCCACCGACGAAATATACCGGTGATTCCCCGGGCGGAGATGCTGGCGGAACTTCTTAAAATGAAATTTTCCATAGCCGTTTCGGGAAGTCATGGCAAAACAACAACAACCTCCATGATTTCCACAGTTCTGGCCTACGGCTGTCTGGACCCAACCATGGTCATCGGGGGAAAATTGGCCAGTATCGGCAGCAATGCCAAAATGGGGGATGGTGAAATCATTGTGGCCGAAGCGGACGAAAGTGATGGTTCCTTTCTGAAGCTGGCCCCCTGTATAGCCGTAATAACCAACATCGACCGGGAGCATCTCGACTATTACCGGGATATCGATGAAATCAAAGACGCCTTCCTTCAATTCGCCAACATCGTACCTTTTTATGGCTCTACGGTGCTCTGCCTCGATGATGGGCACGTTAAAGAGATTCTACCGCAAATCAAGAGAAAGACTATCACCTACGGAATGGACCTCCCCGCAGACTACCGGGCTACCGATATCAGTATCCGCGGGGCGTCGACAGCTTTCACCGTCCTGTACCGTGAAAAGCGCCTCGGCGTCGCCACCCTCAATGTTCCGGGAATGTTTAATGTTTACAATGCGTTGGCCACCATCGCCGTAGCGAGGGAAGTTGACATGGATTTTCAGGCCATTGCCGATGGACTGAAAACCTTTGTCGGGGTGCACCGGCGGCTGGAAGTGAAAGGAACGGTCCGGGAAGTGACCGTTGTTGACGATTACGGTCATCACCCGACCGAAATCCGGGCGACTCTGGCGGCGGCAAGACATGTCTGGAAGGGCAGACTGATCGTGATCTTCCAGCCTCATCGCTATACCCGGACCAAGGCCCTGTTCCAGGAATTTATCGAAGCTTTTCCGGATGCCGACATCCTGATCCTTACGGATATTTATGCGGCAAGCGAAGCACCTATCCCGGGGGTCCATGCGGAAATACTCGCCGCCGCAATCCGGGAGCATGGTTCAAAGGAAGTGCTTTATCTTGCCGATTTTAATGACATTACTGATAAACTTCTCGCCATCGCCAGGCCGGGAGATGTTATTATCACCCAAGGGGCGGGCACGGTCTGGAAAATCGGCGAAGAGTATTTGCAAAGGGCAGCGCAGGGATGAACGAAACATTTCGCCAGGAACTGGAAAGACTGACCGGAGAGGATATCCTTTTTGATGAACCCCTGAGCCGCCATACCTCCATAGGTGTGGGCGGTTGCGCTGACGCCCTCGTTTTTCCCGGGAACAGGGAACAACTGCACGGCCTGTTATCCTTCCTCAGGAGAGAAGAAATCCCCTGTGTTCCCGTCGGCAACTGGACCAACCTGATCGTGCGGGACGGCGGTGTCCGGGGTGTTGTCATCGGCCTCAAAAATATGAATGCTTCCAGACTTTTTCAAGATCCCTCGGGTGATCTTTTATTGCAGGCCGAAGCAGGGGCTTCCCTCTCCGACCTGGTCAACCTGTCGGCAACGGAGGGATTGACGGGTTTGGAATTCTGCGCCGGTATTCCGGGGAGCGTCGGCGGCGCCATCATCATGAATGCCGGGGCCTATGGTCGGGAGATCAAGGACGCCTTAGAGGAACTGACCCTTATGGATGTCCGGGGAATGGCGCGTACATGGCCGCGTGGGCAACTTCAATTTGAATATCGCCACTTTGTCTTGCCGGAAAAAGACGCCGTGATCCTGGATGCAACCTTCCGTCTTTCCCGGAGCAACAAAGAGATTGTTAAAGAAAAGATCGCTGACATCAGGAGAATGCGCAAGGAAAAACATCCACTGGAATACCGGAGCGCCGGGTCCGTCTTTAAGAATCCCCAGGGACAGCCGGCAGGAAAGATCATCGACGAGTTAGGGCTGAAGGGTTTACAGATCGGCGGGGCAAAGGTATCGGAAAAACATGGCAATTTTATCGTCAACGTGGGGCAGGCAAAAGCAAGGGATATCCTTGATCTGATCCGGACCATCCAGGACAAAGTCCTCAGGGAAAAGGGTATCCATCTGGAAGTGGAAGTAATCACCATCGGAGAAGATTTGTGAAAAACTGGTTTAAACGCCGTCCCAAAGGCAACACCTACCGCTATGAGGCCAGAAAGCATCGCCTGCACAGGCGAGCAGGGGCAACCATGAAGGAGTTCCTGACGGCATCGCTGACCTTAGCGGGAATAGGCTTGATGGCGGCCATCCTGATTATGGGCTACCTGTATCTGATCAGCCATCCCTACTTCGCTATCCGCGAAATTACCGTCCGTGGCTGTAAGGAATTGACAGAGAAAGAGATCCTCTCCATGGCCGCCGTCAAGACCCGTCAGAACATCTTTGCCGTAAGCCTGGTGGATGTAAAGAAAAGGCTCATGGTCAACCCCTGGATCAAAGATGCTTATGTAGGCAGAGAACTACCCGACCGCCTGATTATCGACCTGCGAGAGCGAACAGCCGTATCTTTGGTGAAAAAAGAAAATAGCTTCTACCTCATGGATCTCAATGGCTTCACATTCAAAAAGCTTGAAATGAATGATGAGATGGATCTTCCGATTTTAACGGGTTGCCAGGGGACAGACAAGGAAGCTCAAATCCTCATGGGAAGAACCCTTGATCTGCTCCGGTATCTTTCCACGGCCACAGATTTCCCGAATATTAAAAATGTCTCTGAAATCAATGGCAATGAACGCTTTGGACTGTCTGTCTTTACTAACACAGGTTTGTGCCTGCATTTGGGATTCGACAACTATGAGAATAAATTCAGGCGTCTCCCTCCCGTAATGGTCGATCTGGAACGCAGGAATCAGAAAACAGGGCACTTGTATATTGACTTGAGCGATCCGGTAAAGATAACGGTCCAGCGTCGGGGTATCCTGCCGCCTGCCGCTACCTCGGGGGCCAGGAAAGAATTCAAGACATGAAAAGAAAAGAAAAAAGGGAGACTTTCATGGCTAAAAAATCAAATGTGATCGTTGGTCTGGACATCGGAACCACCAAGACATGCGCCATCGTTGGCGAGATCACGGATCAGGGCATCGATATCATCGGCATCGGTTCCAACCCTTCCGAAGGACTGCGCAAGGGGGTGGTGGTTAACATCGACAGCACCGTAGAGGCAATCAAGAAGGCGATCGAAGAAGCTGAACATATGTCGGGATGTGAAATCCGCGCCGTCTACGTCGGCATTGCCGGTGGACATATCAAGAGCCAGAACAGCCTCGGCATCGTCGCCGTTAAAGGCCGGGAAGTCGATGATGAGGATGTCCAACGGGCCGTCGAAGCCTCGAAGGCCATCGCTATCCCCCTGGATCGGGAAATCCTTCATACTTTACCCCAGTCCTATATTGTTGATGAACAGGATGGCATTCGTGATCCCATCGGTATGTCCGGCGTTCGTCTGGAAGCCAAGGTTCATATTGTAACCGGGGCCTCGGCATCCATCCAGAATATCGCCAAATCGGTCAGCCGCGTAGGCCTGGACATCGACGAGATCGTTCTTGAGCAATTGGCCTCCAGTGAGGCGATCCTGAGCAATGATGAAAAAGACCTCGGCGTGGTCATGCTTGATATCGGGGGAGGAACAACGGACATCGCCGTATTTTCGGAGGGCACAATAAAGCACACAGCAGTTCTGCCCGTCGGGGGGAATTATGTAACCAGCGACATCGCCACGGGTCTCCGGACACCGGCCACAGAGGCGGAAAAGCTCAAGATCAGGTATGGCTGCGCTTATTCTCCCCTGATTCCCAAGGATGACACCATAGAGGTCCCCAGCGTCGGGGGCCGGGAACCGCGAGAGGTATCACGCCAGATTCTTGGTCGCATTATCGAACCCCGCATGGAAGAGATCCTCAGTCTGTCCTATAAAGAACTCGTCCGTTCCGGTTACGAGGATCTTATGGCCGCAGGCGTCGTCATCACCGGAGGGACATCCATCATGGAAGGCATGACGGAACTGGCGGAACAGGTGTTCAACATGCCGGTTCGCCGGGGATGTCCCATGGGAATCGGCGGTCTGACAGATGTCGTCAACAGTCCCATGTATGCAACCGGGGTGGGACTTATTGTTTATGGCAGCAAACATATTTCCAGAGAAAGCCTTCGGAGAGGGGAAGGCAGTTCCTTTGGAAATTGGTTTCAAAGAATAAAAAGATGGTTTATTGAATTCTTTTAGGGGAGGGAAGAAAATGTTTGAGTTAACGGAATTATCTACAGCAAACACAGCAAGGATCAAGGTGATCGGGATCGGAGGAGGGGGAGGAAATGCGGTAAACACGATGATTTCCTACGACCTCAAGGGCGTTGACTTTATCGTCGCCAACACCGATACACAGGCCCTCGGGGCGTCGATTTCTCCTATCAAGGTCCAACTCGGCGCCGAGGCGACAAAGGGCCTCGGGGCAGGAGCCAATCCTGATGTGGGGAGGCAGGCCGCCACGGAAACAAAAGACCGGATTAGAGAACACCTCGAAGGGGCCGACATGGTGTTCATTACCGCTGGTCTAGGTGGTGGTACTGGAACGGGAGGCGCCCCGGTCATCGCAGAAATTTGCAAGGAACTCGGCGTCCTGACGGTGGCGGTGGTAACGAAACCTTTTCAGTTTGAAGGGAAGCGCCGAAATTATCAGGCCGAAGAAGGCGTTGACGAACTGCGGAGAATCGTCGACACCCTGATTGTCGTTCCCAACCAGCGGTTGTTGAGTATAGGAGGACGCAACCTGTCCCTCCTCGAAGCCTTCAAGAAGGCCGACGATATACTCTATCACGCCGTCAAAGGCATCTCCGACCTGATCATCATCCCGGGCCTGATCAACCTGGATTTTGCCGACGTGAAGAACACCATGTCCAGCATGGGCCTGGCCATGATGGGAACCGGCACGGCCAGCGGTGAAAACCGCGCCATCGAAGCCGCTCAGAAGGCTATCTCTTCTCCCCTGTTGGAAGACAACAGCATTCAGGGGGCCCATGGGGTCCTGCTTAATATCACCGGCGGGCCGGACATGAGTCTTTTCGAAGTCAACGAAGCCTCCTCGCTGATTCAGGCGGAAGCTCATGAAGACGCCAATATCATCTTCGGCACCGTCATCGATGAAAACATGGGAGACGAAATCAGAATTACCGTCATTGCTACGGGCTTCGAAGATCTGACCCGCAGGAAGAACAACCTCGTGAATATGGCGAGCATGGGCGGGCATAAAAGGGAAGACATCTCTAAACCCGCTTATCTCAGGAATAAAGACAGGTCTATCGACCAGATGACGACTGTAAAGATGGGCATGATCGAGGACAACGAAGATCCCGATCTCGAAATTCCGACGTTCCTCAGAAGACAGGCCGATTGACGGGACAGAATGTCCTGGGCAATCAAGCAAAAATGCAAGGAAATATTAAGCCGCGAAGACGGTTATGTAAAAAAGTTATGGGGAAACTCTCTAAACATCTGTTTAGCCTATCCGAATCGTTACCGGACGGGCATGGACAGTCTGGGTTTCCAGACAGTTTACAGTATCTTGAATCAACATCCGTCCGTTCTGTGTGAGCGTGTTTTTCTTCCCGACCCCGGGGACGAAGGTTTCTTCTCCCCGGGGCCCCTCTCTCTTTTCAGCCTTGAATCCCAGAGGCCGCTCCGGGATTTCGATATTATCGCCTTTTCTATTTCCTTTGAAAACGATTACCCGAACATTCTTAAAATACTGGATATGGCAAGGATCAACCTCCTTTCCCATGAGCGCAACGAATCCGATCCGATAATCATCGGCGGCGGCATCTGCATCACCATGAACCCGGAGCCTTTGGCGGACTTCTTCGATCTTTTCCTCATTGGCGAGGCCGAAGAGATCCTGCCGGAATTTCTGTCAAACCTTCTTCGTACCCGAAAAGCTAAAGAAACGAGGAAAGACAATCTTCTCCGGCTGCAAAAGGACGTCCCGGGGGCATATGTGCCGGCCTTATACAATGTAACCTATCGGGCAGACGGACCGATCGAAAAGATGGTCCCTGTCGACCCTTCCCTTCCCCGCAAGATCCGGAAGCAATGGGCGCGGGATATTCAGGCATTCTCTACCGAGACGGTAATCTCGTCGCCGGATACGGATTTCGGGACCATGTTTCTGACGGAGGTCAGCCGTGGCTGCTCTCGCGGCTGCCGATTCTGTGCTGCCGGGTATCTCTACCGCCCCAGCCGGTTCCGTAAGCGGGAAAACCTGGAAAAATCGATCAGACGCGGCCTGGAGACGGGGGGGAAAATAGGTCTCCTCGGAACAGCCGTCTCGGATCATCCCGAACTGATAGACATTTGCCGGTATATCCTTTCTCGGCAAGGAAAGATCGGCGCGGGTTCTTTCCGGCTGGACCAACTCACATCGCCGCTCCTCGAGCTTCTCAAAGAAGGAGGCATAGAAACCCTGGCCATGGCGCCGGAAGCTGGATCTCAACGGCTGAGAGACCTCATCCGGAAAGGTATTCAAGATGGAGATATCAGCCGGGGGGCCATAAATCTGCTGGAGAATGGCTTCTTCCATGTACGCCTTTATTTCATGATCGGGCTGCCGACGGAAACAGCAGAAGATATCGAGGCAATAATTGAATTAATCAAGCACCTTGCACAGCTTTCCTTACCGACGACCGGTCCGCGGGAGAAACGCTTCAAAAGGATTACCGTCAGTATCAATCAGTTCATCCCCAAAGCGGGGACTCCTTTTCAGTGGTATCCCCTGGAAAACATCCAAACCATAAAGAAGAAAACACAAAAGATTACCGGCTCATTCCGGGGGCAGGGAAATATTAAAATCCTTGCGGACCCGCCGAAAAGAAATTATCTCCAATCCCTTCTCGCCACCGGGGACCGGCGGGTCGGCAAAATCCTCCTCGCCCTTCATTTCCAGCGGGGCGCCTGGTCCAAGGCCCTGAAAGAATCTCCCTTTCCGCCCGACTTCTTTGTTTATCGCCACCGGGAAACAACGGAAATCCTCCCCTGGGATTTTATCAACACCGGCGTACCAAAGACCCTGCTCATCAAGGAATTCCAGGCAGCACAGGAATTTTCAACCGAGAAAAACTGTTGACAATATTTTAACCACTATGATAGTAGGTGGCCGCCAGTTGAAAAAGTGGGGTTGTAGCTCAGTTGGGAGAGCGCTTGAATGGCATTCAAGAGGTCGTCGGTTCGATCCCGTCCAGCTCCACCAGAAAATTCAAGGACTTAGGCATCATAGCTTAAGTCCTTTTTCTTTTTCTGCGAGCTCATTGCTAACTAAAATGAAGTTTTGTTTATGAAAATGATTTGTAAGGAGAACACGAAGAAAACCGCCATCTCATCCGGGGTCCATTATTAGGCTTCATTACTTGGAGCTGTCAGGAATTACCGTTACAGATCTTGCGAAGGAGCTGAGACTGTCGATAAAAACGGTAAGATAAGGCGCTGTGACAACGGATGTTGCCTTGCGGTTGTCCAGAGCGTTTGATACCACTCCTGAATTATGGTTGAACCTTCAGAGAAATTACGATCTCTGGCATACCGCAGAGACAACTGATTGGCAAGCAATAAGACCTATACTGAAAATCGCACATGTAAGCGCATAAAGGATGTCCACAA
>JALNVY010000078.1 GCA_023231165.1 Syntrophales bacterium
GTGAACATGACATTTCTTATTCCCGCCCGCGGGCTCATCGGCTTTCGCAGCCACTTTCTGACTGATACGAAGGGATCAGGGGTCATGAATACCCTCTTTGAAGGCTATGAACCCTGGTTTGGCTCCATTCCGCAACGGCTGACCGGGGCACTTGTCGCCGACCGTGCGGGCCGGATTACCGCCTACGCCTGTCATGCAATGTCAGACCGGGGAGAACTTGTCGTAGCACCGGGGACGGAGGTCTACGGCGGCATGATCGTCGGGGAGCGCAACCGCTCCACGGACCTGAACGTGAATATCGTCAAGGAGAAAAAGCTGACTAATATGAGGAGTTCCACCTCGGACGCGACGGTAATTCTACGCCCCCCACGGCTTATGTCTCTCGATCAGTGCATCGAATTTATTGCCGAGGATGAGGTGGTCGAGATCACCCCCGGCAGTATTCGCCTCCGGAAAAAGGAACTTGACGCCCAACTGCGGATGGCCCGCTATCGCGAGGAGAAATGGGCCTGATACGGGATGGTGCCTTTTCCCCCCTGAACCGTTCCTTTACTCCCCCATCGAGGCCACCAAGGATCAATAAAAAGAAAAGGCGAAGGTAAAGAACCCCGCAAGTTCAGGGGACGAGGAGCGGGGAATTTTATTTCCACCAGAACGTTTCAATAAATTTTGCCAGAGTCATGTATCGTTCTGGATTAAAATTGTCCTTCTTCCCGATGTAGCACGATGTACGATCCCCCTCTATCCATAGAATGTGCTCTCCCTCAAGCACATATACCTGAGAGTGGGTATCTCCCGATGCCGGTCCTACTGCAATTCCCACGGATTCCACGCCGTAACGCTCGGACATGGCTAAGGCACAGGCCACTGATTCATGGCGACACTGCAGGAGCACGGAGTTGGTAGGAGCGCACCCCTGAAAGATGTTCATCGTTACCGCAATGAAGAGACCTATAATGAAAACCTCGTTAGTTTTAGTTATATTTATTTCTCCCTTCTTAAATTTCCGTCTTGAGTGTCTGATAATAAAAACTGCCAAAGGTAAAACCATATAGAAATGCACTTTTGAACTGGTTATTAACAAAAGCTCAGAAAAAGTCCAGTAAATGATTTTTGTTAGTTGTTTGCAAATCATGGAGTTAACGATTTATTGAACTTCGCCATTTTTCAGACATGCAAGATCCCCTCATTTCGTTTAAGCTATTTTAAAGCTTCATTAAAAATGCATCCATAATCCGTCCTGTAATTTATCAATCATATCCATTAAAGTTTCCATTATATCTATTCTATACAAGTACTTATGGTACGTGCAAGTTCACCTCATACAACTTGGCACGCTTTACGCAATGTATAAAGTAAAACGAAATAAATAAAAAAATGAAAATAAATGGAGGACACAGATCATGAAAAAGACATTAGGAACGATGGTAGCGGCAATGGTGGTTGTTCTTTTGACGGGAACTTTCGCGATGGCAGAATATGCAGCAGCCGGTGTGGCTAACTTCCCTTACTTCCAGCTTGGATGCCTCATTATCGGCGGGATGACCGTGATCTCCCTGAAACACAAGTATGAGAAGATGTACACGGGAGAAGTCGCCGGAGTTTTCGCCCTCTACACAGTGCTGATTGCTCTCTTCACCAATCCGGTTATCGAAGGCATTAAGAACCTGGTTGGCTAACATAAACGATATTTATCGGGAATACAGGTCAATAATGACACGTACCATTGAAATTCTGTATTCCTCAAAAAGCCCCCTGACAAAACCGGTTCATCAGGGGGCTTTTTCTTTTTGCTGCTGAAGAATGATGTTCTTATTCCCCAGCGATCAAGTTCCTCCGTGAATTGTTTGACGTACAGCGGTTTAATTACACATAGTTTCGATGCTGTATGGATTCAATATATCCCACCGTTCCGGATGATATCTGAGCGGCGTTGGCCTCATCGGTATCCAGGTGCATGTCCATTCGAAAGCTTGGATTGACGCGGGTGAGGACGTCGCCAAAAATCAACTCCCGGACACCCTTGACTTTGATCATAACCACATCTTTATCACGCAGCCCCATGCTCAGGGCTTCTTCGGGGGACATGTGGATATGGCGTTTGGCGCAGATTACCCCTTTTTCCAGAAGAACACTACCGATATCGCCCTCAATTGTAACGCCGGGGGTACCCTCAATATCGCCGGAATCCCGAATAGGGGCGTCAATGCCAAGGCGGAATTGTTCGGTTCGGGCAATTTCCACCTGGGATTCCTTGCGCAGGGGGCCGAGGATACGCACCTTTTCTATACGGCCCTTGGGGCCGACGAGATTCACCGCTTCCGCCGCCGCAAACTGGCCTGGCTGACTCAATTCCGAGCGGGGTGTCAGGGTGCGACCGGCGCCGAAAATGATTTCGAAATCTTCCTGGCACAAATGGACATGATGGGCCGAGGTACTCAAAGGAATCGCCCTGGATCGGAAATTTTCCATTTCATTAACAGGAAGAGAACGTCCCAGGGAATGTATGGTTTCGCGGGCAATCATCCTTTCTTCATCGGCGGGAACGACGAGGATACGGATCGTGCAATCAGTCTCGGAAATATCGGCGATTTGCCCCCGCATGGCCACGGTTTTACGGTTTATCTGATCGGAAACGGCGATCCCGAATACCTCCAGTCCCTGGCAGATGCGGGCGCGAATCTCGGGAGAGTTTTCACCGATGCCGCCGGTAAAAATAAGGGCATCCAGACCACCGAGAGCGGCAATATATGATCCGATGTATTTCTTGACCCGGTAACAGAAAATACTTACTGCCATTTTGCAGCGCATGTCTCCCGCTTCCGCTGCTTCCAGGACTTCGCGCATATCGTTGCTCTTACCGCTTAGTCCCTTGAGACCGCTGTCTTTATTGAGAATCTTGTCTATCTGCTCAAAAGTCATGCCCGCATGCCTCATTAGGTGAAGGAGAACACCCGGGTCTAAATCACCGGCCCGGGTTCCCATCACCAGTCCTTCCAGAGGCGTCATGCCCATGCTCGTATCTATGCTCTGCCCATGATCGATGGCGCAGACGGATGCACCACTTCCCAGGTGACAAGAGATAATCTTCAAGTCTCCGACCGGAACTTTCAGGGTGGTGGCGGCGCTTAGGGAAACAAAGCGGTGGTTGGTGCCGTGAAATCCGAAACGGCGGATCTGTTCTTTTTCACACAGATCGAAGGGAAGGGCGTAACGGAAGGATGCCTCGGGCATATTGAGATGAAAGGCCGTATCAAAAACGGCCACTTGGGGGACCCCCGGCAAAATATTCTTTAACGTCTCGATACCCTCCAGGTTATAAGGATTATGGAGGGGGGCGATGGGGATGCATGCACGGATAGCTTCCGTAACCTCGTCGTTGATGGGCATGGAGCTGGAAAAACGTTTGCCTCCATGGACGACCCGATGGCCGATAGCCGAGATCTCATTGACATCGCTTACGGCTCCATACTCGGCATGGCTAAGCACCTGCACCATGTCATGAAAAGCGTCGCTCACAGTGGCGATATGTTCGCCGGGGATCGTCTGCTTTTGACCCGATTTTTTGATGACGTGGGATGTCTGTCCAGACCCGATTTTCTCCACCAGACCGTCTAATAATGATTCTTTCTTGACGGTGTCGAAGAGGGAATATTTTAATGAGGAACTGCCGCTGTTTACAACGAGAATCTTCATCGGTTCCGATATGCAGGAGAAGTTCAGATCGTAGGGATCATCATTTTCACGATGGGCAAGGCGCCGCCGTTTCACCTCTTCCTGAAACTTTTCGTCGTCCAGAAGGCGCTTAGTGATGAATTTGGTCACCTTCATAAGGGTCTTGGGATTCCTGGCGATGATCTGAGAGATCGTTTCTCTTGGAATTTTAATGACCTTACTGTCCCGGGAAGAGGTTACGTTGGCACCGGCGGGTTCGCCGGAGAGAATCGACATCTCACCAAAGAAAGCCCCTCTTTCTAGCGAAGCGATCACCTGTTGCCTTCCCGTTTCGTCGGGCAGCGAAACATCAACCTCTCCGTCATAGACAATCCAGAGGAAACGTCCGATGTCCCCGATCTTGATAATTTTGGTGTCGTCGGGACAATCAATGCTTTGAGAGGTCTCTGCTAAAAAGGCGATATCCTCCACCCCCAGATCGGAGAAAATGTCGATGGATTTAAAAAACTGATCTGATTCCATGTTAATACCTCCTGTCGGCTCCTGCAAGGTTATCCTGTGAATCGTTGTTAACGTGAGGCATCATCTATCTGAGGAACAAAAATACTTCTAATAATGTTAATAAATATCCCGATCAGAGTCAACAAAATATCATAGTTTTCGTGATGAAAAAAAACATGCTTTATGTTAGAAACTGACTCGTCCTATTCAATAGCCGCAAGGGCGGAAAAGTAAAATTAAGCGAGCAGAAAGACATGGATATGAATAATCATACGGTAGGAATCGATGTCGGTTCCATCACATCCAAGGCGGTCTTGATGAAAGACGGGACAATTTTGGCCTCGAAGGTTATTTTCACGGGCTATAACGTCGAAACAGCAGCCCGCAAAGTATTTGAAGAAGTCCTCGCGGATGTTGGCCTGCCGCTGGAGGCGGTCGGAAGGATCGTGGCTACAGGATATGGGCGGAAGGGGGTCTCCTTCGCTCATGAATCTCTGACCGAGATTCTTTGTCATGCGTCGGGGGCTTATTATCAGAATCCGGAAATCAGGTTTATTATCGATATCGGAGGGCAGGACAGTAAGGCAATCCTGTTGGACGATGCGGGAAGAGTGAAAAATTTTACCATGAACGACAAATGCGCCGCGGGGACGGGACGGTTTCTGGAAGTCATGGCCCGGGCTATGGAAGTAAATCTGGAAGACTTCGGCGATTTATCCATGCAGGCAGATCAACCGTCCAAGATCAGCAGCCTCTGCACTGTCTTTGCCGAATCGGAGGTGATCTCGCTGATTTCCAAAGGGGCGTCACGGGAAAACATAATCGCCGGCATCCACGAATCCATCGGCGCCCGTGTGTCGGCGATGGCAAAGAGGGTAGGGTTGCGGGCGCCCGTCATGATGACGGGTGGTGTAGCAAAAAACAAGGGGGTGGTGAAGGCCCTGCTAGAAAAACTGGGCCTGCCAATTGAGGTGTCGCGGTATGCACAAGTGAACGGCGCCATCGGGGCGGCTTATCTGGCATGGAAATAAAGTTGATCTCGGGACGGGATAAAATGATGGGCGAAGAGAATCTGCAAGGGAAAATAAAGGGATTGATCTTATCCAGGGTCGCCATGGCGACCTTTTTACTAGGTATTTTTATCTTCCTACAGATAAAAGCCCCGGACTTCTTAACCCAGACATCCATATCTTATTTTTACGGAATTATTGCCCTGATCTATCTTCTATCTCTGGGATTTTCCGTCATCAGCAGAATAGTCACGAACCAGCGGGGTCATATTTATCTCCAGATAATGACCGACGTGGTCATGGTCACGGCTCTTATCTATGCAACGGGCGGAATCAGATCCACATATGCTGTATTCTATCCTTTGGTTATTATCTACTCTGTTCTGTATCTTGGCAGGAATGGCGGTCTCATAACCGCTTCGGCCGCATCGATCTTTTATGGACTTTTGATTGACCTTGAGTATTATCGTGTTATCATTCCCATTTCCCATCCCTACATTTGGGAAGTCCCCGATACAGCCGGACACGTATTTCTCCGCATATTTGTCAACATCCTTTCTTTTTACCTTATTGCCCTCTTGGCCAGTTTCGTGGTCGAGAAGGAAAAAAAGACCAGAGCTCTCCTTGCCGAGAAGGAATCAGCCTTTAACCAGTTGGATTTGCTCTATCGTTCTATCATCGAATCTATTGATACGGGTATTTTGACTATAGATCTGGAAGGGAGAATCAAATCATTCAACAGGGCCGCAGAACAGATCACCGGCTGGAGTTTTGTCTCGTTGGAAAATCATAGCATCCAGAATATCTTTCCTGCCTGGAAAGAATTATACGTTAATAGTCTTAATAATGATGGGAGTGTTAAGGGACGCTTTGAAATGCCCGTCGTTGTGATTAATGATCGTCGTTTGATTTTAGGTTGCGCCCTCTCGGCGCTCAGAGATAATAGCAGCCAAAAGATCGGTGACATTCTGATATTTCAGGACCTGACAAAGGTGAAGGAGATGGAAACAGTATTAGAGAGAAACCGTCGGCTTGCTTTCGTTGGCGAAATGGCAGCGGGACTTGCCCATGAAATCCGTAACCCCTTGGCCTCCATCAGTGGTTCCATTCAGATGTTGATGAAAGAATCCAGTATGGGAACAACGGAAGGGCGGCTTATGCGGGTAATAATGCGTGGCAAGGATCAACTGGAAGGGTTTGTAAAGGACTTTCTCCTTCTGGCCAGACATAACCGCGGTCCCCATCAGGAAATCCTGATTGGCGATGTTATCGGGGAGGTTCTGGAAGCGGCGGGAGTAATGCCGGATTGGAATAGTAATATTGAGATCAGCGAGACTCTTGAAGAAGGCGGTGCTATCAAAGGGAACAGGGAAGAGATGCGCCAATTGATATGGAACCTCATCCTCAACGCTGCACAATCGATGCCGGAAGGGGGGCGTCTTGACATCGGCGTCAGGGAAAAGAATCTGGAAAATCACGAGGGACTTGAGATCATCGTGGCAGATAACGGCGTGGGGATTACTGAAGAAAATAAAAAATTGATATTTGAGCCTTTTTTTACCACTAAAGAGAGAGGCACGGGATTAGGTTTGGCTATAGTGATGAGGATCGTCAATAGCTACGGAGGAAATTTGTTATTTGAAAGTACTTCCGGTATGGGGACGAAATTTGTAATCTGGCTCCCCAAGACGGGGTTTATCCAAGGAGGTGAAAATGGCGAAGATACTCGTCGTTGACGATGATCAGAACATGAGGGAATTACTTGACATCATGTTAACCGGTGAAGGGCACAAGGTATCCTGCTATAGAGAACCGGAAAAGGCCCTCATCCGGTGCGGAAAAGAAAAATATGATCTGATAATTACCGATCTCAAAATGCCCAGGATGGACGGTATCGCTTTTCTTAAACGGCTCAAAGAACAGGAACCTGAATGTCAGGTTATCCTGATTACCGCCTTTGCCTCCGGTGAGACCGCCCTTTCCGCCATGAAAGAAGGGGCTTACGACTATATAGAGAAGAATTTCGACATTGATGATCTGAAAAAGATAATCCGTGCCGCCCTCGATAAAAAAGGGATCAAGGGCGATGAGGCCAGGTTTCTAAAAGACATCGAGGGCGGAGTTTCCTTTGGCGGTATGATCGGTAAAAGCAAGGAGATGCTTAAGGTTTATGGCACAATCAAAAAGGTGGCGGAAACCTCCGCCAATATCCTGATTCTTGGAGAAAGCGGCACCGGCAAAGAACTTGTTGCCAAAGCTATCCATGAAAACAGCCCCAGAAAAGACATGCCCTTTGTTGTCATCAACTGTGGCGGCATTCCCGAAAATCTTCTTGAATCGGAGTTTTTCGGTTATATGAAAGGCTCTTTTACCGGCGCTTTTACGGACAAGGCCGGCCTTTTTGAAATCGCCAGCAAAGGAACAATATTTCTCGATGAAATAGGAGAGTTGCCTACCTTACTTCAAGTAAAACTTCTTAGAGTTGTACAGGAAAAAACCTTCAGAAGGATCGGTGGGGCAGAGGACATCAAGGTCGATGTCAGGATTATCTCGGCGACGAATCAAAATCTCGAGCAGAAGGTAAAAGAAGGAACTTTCCGGGAAGATCTCTACTATCGCCTGAATGTCATCCCCGTCCATTTACCAGGCCTGCGGCATCGCAAAGAGGACATCCCCGTGCTGACAAAATATTTCATTGAGAAGTATTCCCGCGAATTTTCCAAGGATGTTATAACGATATCAACATACGCTCTTGAATTGCTTATGGATTATCCCTTTCCAGGCAATATCAGGGAACTGGAAAACATCATTGAAAGATGCGTCGCCCTGGAGACCACCAATATCATCCTGCCGGACAATTTATTCATCGGTCATAATACGGAAAGAGAAGAAAACAATCTCGATTTCAATTTCTCAAATGATGGTATTCAACTGAACGAGGAACTGGCAAGAATCGAAAGGCAGTTCATTCAAAAGGCCCTTGTAAAATCAAATGGTTCCAAGACAAAGGCCGCGGATCTGCTCCATGTGAGTTTTGATTCATTACGATACCGGATCGAAAAATTAGGTATCGAAAATCAGTAACAAGGCAGAAAAAGCTTGACATTCGTCATCGCATTTATTAACTGTAGCCAACACGAGGGAATGAGAATACATAATATCATGAACAGGCAGATCAGTAACGCAGCTATTTCAGGTTTCTTTTTTAGCTTTTTTAGCTTTTTTGGGGAGGTCTGCCGACCGCGCTCGTGATCTGAGACAAACCGAACGAGCCGTGGGCAGACCGAAAGGGTGCCCGCGGCTTTTTAATTTATGAAGGCCGTGGAGATAATCCCGGCCTTTTTTTATTTTCACCGATAAGAGGTGAAGATCAATAAGGAGGATGAAGCTTATGAGAAGGTTAACAGGACAAAGATTTCTTATTACTATCCTTGCAGGGATCATGATCCTCTGTCTTTCCGGACTGTCGTCTGCAAAGACAATCAAAGTGGGCGCCGCTATCAACATGACCGGACCGGCCTCCACCTGGGGACAGTATCATGCCAAAGGACAGCAGGACTATTTTCGCTATGTCAACGAAGTAAAAGGCGGCGTAGCCGGAAACCGCATCGAGATGACCCTTGTCGATACGGCCTACAAAGTACCCGAGGCCGTCGCGGCAGTGCGCAAATTTGCCGTTCAGGAAAAGGTGGATATGATTGCCACCTGGGGTGCCGGGGAGGGTCTTGCCGCCAAGCCGATTATCCAGACCTACAAGATCCCAACCATCAATTATTCGACAAGCTGGGAGATCCTCGAACCGCCTATTAATTATATGTATCTACCATTTGGCAGCTACAAGATGGACTGTTATGCCATCCTTGATTATATCCGGGCGATTCACAAAGGGAAAGATGCGCCGAAAGTCGGTTTGCTTACTTTCAACAACGCCTATGGGCGCTCCATCCACAAACCAAGCCGCGAATACGCAAAAAAAATAAAGATTGACATCGTCGCTGTGGAAGAATTCCCACCGAAAACAGTTGATCTGACGACGGAGCTTCTCAGACTGCAAAAGAAGGGAACCCAGTACGTTGTCATGCAAATGCTTCCTTCGGCCATCATTACCACCTTCAAGAGCGCCGATCGGATTGGATACAATCCGATGTTTTTCGGGACCTGGACCTCGACGGATCCGGATTTCTTCAAACTTGGGAAGGGTATAATCAAGGACAGGTTGTTGATGCAATTTCCCGGTGGCCTGCCTTCCGATCGCGCACCCGGCATGCAGATCATGACGGACTTGTGGACGAGATATAAAACAGTCACAAAGTTCGACGCCTCCTACTGGGAAGGGGTGGTCGTGGCCATGATCATGGAGAGGGCCTTTATCAGAGCCAATGAGAAATACCGGGACATCAACCGGGAAACAATCAATAGTGCGTTGGAATCTTTCAGGAATGAAGATTTTGGGGGCCTTGTTCCGAATGTGACATACACGAAAACTGATCACGGCGCCTCCTTCAAGGCGAGAATCGTCAAGGTACAGGAAAATGGGAACTATATCCCGATGACGAAGTTTTTCATTCCCGGCAAAGAAAAAATTCAGCTTTTGAAGTAAGCAGGCAAACGAAATGAAAGCCTACCGTGGCCAGCCGGAAATCTTTGCGGCAAGACAGGAGAAAGACCGTTACGCTGATCTGGAGATCAGAGATTTGTCCCTGAATTTCGGCGGCGTGAAGGCCCTGACCAACATCGATCTGAAGGTGAGGAACGGGGAACTGTATGCCGTGATCGGACCGAACGGGGCCGGTAAGACAAGCCTCATGAATTGTATAACCGGGTTCTACAAGCCCAAGAGCGGCCGGATTATCTTTAACGATCGGGACATCACCCGGATGCACGCCCATAACCTCGTCAAGATCGGCATCGGCAGA
>JALNVY010000079.1 GCA_023231165.1 Syntrophales bacterium
ACGTTTTCAATCCGGTCGTAGCGCGTCTCGGAGGGGTGGCGTTTCGGGACGGCTTCGATGACCTGTTTGGCCTCCTCTTCATCCCTCAGGGCAGCAGGCACCCATTCGTCTTCCAATCTGTCGGGGATCTGGACAAACATGTTTCAGATATTTACCATCCGCTCCGATAGGAGCTGATGGATGCGGTCTTCCACGGAACCCCTGTAGCGCATGTTGCAGATCAGCACCTCCGGCCGCAACTGGCCAATCCGATGGATCCTTCCCTTGCGCTGTTCCAGTCGCGTCGGATTCCAGGGAAGGTTGGTGATGACCAAGTAGGCCCGGAAGAGTTTGTTGTTGTTGACCGCCGCGAGCAGATTGGCAAGGGCAATTTCCGTCAATCGATCCAGGTACGTCTTGCCCACGGCTACCGCCCGGGCGGCTTCGAAATAGGGAGGCAATTTATCCAGGAGGATGAGCACCGGTTCGCCCCGGAGGAGTTCCACCCACTTGTTGGGATCGGGCGGTTTGAGGGGGCTGTAAAATTCGTTGAAGGCGGTTTTTCGGTTGAGCTGCTCGGCAATCTCTCCCCATATCCCGAAGGGCTTGCTGGTCTTCCGGCCGCTGAAGGCCACGACCGCCACCGCGCCCAGATCGCCCGGCTTGAAGAAATCGGCCATGACCTGCTTGCGGTATTTCGGGTATTTTGCCAGGAGCCCCAGGGTGATGAGATTGTGCGTCTTCCCGCCACCTATCGACTGACTGAGCAAAAACGTGCCGGAGGCGCTGTTGGTTTTTCCTTCCATACGGTTGAACGCCTCCGCAGGAGGATGCGCATACCTTCGGTGACCCAGTTCTCGAAGAGAAACTCATCGGGGTGAATCGACGACAGGTCATCAAGATTGTAAACTGTGTCCATGCGGGATTTGTCGAAAACCGACGCCCTGTGCTTGCACAGATCAGCGAGTGTTTTCATGAATGCTCTACCTCAATTTCGGCATTATATTTTCAAAATAACTACATAAAATAAAAATTATTGACGATCAATAAGACTTAACATAATGATATTATTAAGCGATATCCTTAGTGTCGAATATAATTAGTGAATATTGCCATTATCGCCTATATGCCTTTTGTTTCAAGCATTTATTGCTATGTACCTCAAAAATTGCGGAACTTCGATTTTACGCCAGCCGGGGAGAGCTTTTTCCGGCTCCCGCTTCATCCTGTCGGATGCGAATTGGTTGCATGTTTCTCTATTCCTCCCGTAGGATATTTGGGAGCATATTTACGCGGATTATCTATAAAGTCAAGCCATTCCATTAATTAACGATCGCGGCGAATAGCTTTTGTCTTTCTGGATTCGACGGTTTTAAGAAACTTGACTTTTTCGCCAGGTATCTTTACATTGTTGGCAAACAAGGAGGCGCTACAAAATGCCCATTTATGAATTCAAATGCACGAAATGCGGACAGGAATTTGAAAAGATTTTATTTTCCTCCGACAAGGAGGAGGCTGTTCCCTGCCCGGAATGCAAATCGAAAAAGACCCGGAAGATGATGTCCGCCTTTGCCGGGGGCAAATCAGGTTGCGGTTCCTGCGCTTCCACAAGCTGCGCTCCCTCTTGAGGCCACTGAAACTCTCATGACCGTGCGTCATGATAATTTTTCCGTTGCTAAAATGGGAAGAATCTATTATAAGGAGCCGACTTTTCACAAAGAATCCTGAAAGGAGTTCGTCAGCATGAATATTTTGATTTTTGGACCCAATGGAAGCGGTAAAGGAACCCAGGGAGCGATCGTCCAGAAGAAGTATGGCGTTCCCCATATCGAGACCGGCGTTATCTTCAGAGATAACATTAAGAAAGGCACGGTTCTCGGTAAAAAAGCGAAGGAATATATTGATCGCGGTGAGCTTGTTCCCGATGATATCACCGTGCCCATGATCCTCAACCGCCTCAAGGAAGCAGATTGCGCCAAGGGATGGCTCCTCGACGGTTTCCCCAGAAACCTTGTTCAGGCTGAGGCGCTGTGGAACGCCCTGACCAAAGAGAAAATTACCCTCGATTACGTTATCGAGATCCTCCTCGACCGTCAGACATCGAAAAACCGCATCATGGGCCGGCGGCTCTGCGCCACGGACAACAACCATCCGAATAACATCTTTATCGACGCCATCAAACCGGCAGAGAAAAACGGCAAAATGGTTTGCCGCGTCTGCGGATGCGATACCCTGACCGCCAGAGCCGATGACCAGGACGAAGGGGCCATCGACAAAAGGCATAACATCTATTACGACACCAAGACGGGCACCCTGGCCGGGGTTAATTACTTCAAGGAACGAGTCAAGGTCATTGGAGTCAGCGGTGTAGCGGGCGTGAAAGAGGTCTCCGAAGATATCCTTAAAAAGCTGGGATAGACAAACATCTTAATAAATATTATAAGAGCCCTCCCCTATTTTTGGAGGGCTCTTTATATTGAGCAACATGGATTATATACGAAATTTCAGTATTATTGCCCACATCGATCACGGGAAATCCACCCTGGCGGACCGGCTCATCCAGCATACCGGCGGCTGCGATGCCCGTAACTTCCAGGATCAGATCCTGGATAATATGGATATCGAGCGGGAAAGGGGGATCACCATCAAGAGTCAGGCCATCTCCCTGCCTTATACCGCCCGGGACGGGAATACGTACAACCTGAATCTCATCGACACCCCCGGTCATGTGGACTTCAGTTATGAAGTTTCCCGCTCCCTGGCCTCCTGCGAGGGGGTCCTCCTCCTTATCGACGCGGCCCAGGGGGTACAGGCCCAGACCCTGGCCAATCTTTACCTGGCCATGGAGCACGACTTGGAAATCATCCCCGTAATCAACAAAATAGATCTCCCCTCCGCCGATGTCGAACGGGTTATCGAACAGATCGACTCGGAACTGGGGCTGGACACGGATACCCACCTTAAATGCTCGGCCAAGGAGGGAACGGGGATCGAGGATATTCTGGAGGCCATTGTTCAGAGAATACCACCCCCCACCGGTACTCCTGAAGCGCCCCTGTCGGCCCTCATCTTTGACGCCCAGTATGACTCTTTCCGGGGTACGGTAATCCATTGCCGGATTATGGATGGGGTGGTGCAAAGCGGCGACATCATCCGTTTCATGTACGGCGGGGCCACCTATAAGGTCGAGGAAGTAGGTCATTTCCTTCTTTCCCGCCAAAAGCGGGAGCGCCTGTCGGCGGGGGAGGTAGGCTACATAATCGCCGGCGTCAAGACCATCTCCGATGTCCGAACCGGCGACACGATCACGCTGGAGAACCGGCCCTGTGACAAGCCTCTCCCCGGCTTCAAGGAAGTAAAGCCCGTCGTCTTCGCCTCCATTTATCCCATCGCCTCAGACGATTATGAGGACCTCGCCGTTGCTCTAGAAAAATACAAGCTCAACGACGCCTCCTTCGTCTATGAAAAAGATGCCTCCGTTGCCCTGGGACAGGGGTTCCGGTGCGGCTTTCTGGGCCTCCTCCATCTTGACATCGTTCAGGAACGCCTGGAGCGGGAATACGATCAGTCCCTTATTCTCTCCGTCCCCAGCGTCCGCTTCCGCTTGACCCTTAAGGATGATACCGTCCTCTATGTGGATAACCCCTCTCATTATCCTCCCCAGATGGACATCGCCAAGGGAGAAGAGCCCTACATCCGGGCCGCCATGATGATGCCGGAGCGCTACCTCGGAGCCGTCATGAAGCTCTGCCAAGAAAAGCGGGGTATGAATTCAAGCCTCAGTTACCCAGGACCGGGAAGGGCGGAATTGATTTATGAAATGCCCCTTTCCGAGGTCATTTACGACTTCTATGACCGCTTCAAATCCGTCAGCCAGGGATACGGATCATTTGATTATGAGCTCATCGATTTCCGGGACAGCAACCTCGTTCTGGTCGATATCCTCGTAAACGGCGAAAAGGTCGACGCCCTCTCCCAGATCGTGCATCGCGATCGGGCCCGCGCCTGCGGTCTCCAGGCATGTGAACGCCTCAAGGAAGAAATACCTAAACAGATGTTCAAGATCGCCCTGCAGGCGGCCATCGGCGGCGAGATCATCGCCCGGACTACCATTTCCGCCTTCCGCAAGGATGTTACCGCCAAATGCTATGGCGGCGACATTTCCCGCAAAAGAAAACTCCTGGAAAAGCAGAAGAAAGGTAAGAAGCGCATGAAGATGATCGGCAATGTGAGCATCCCCCAGAGCGCCTTCCTTGCCGTCTTGAAATCCGATACGGACTAATTGACTCGCTACTAAATGTAAGTCTTCAGGCAAAAATGAACCTGCCCGGCCTTTACATCCATATACCTTTCTGCAAGACCAAGTGTCCTTATTGCCATTTTTATTCTACAACAGACATCACTTCTGTGGATGTGGTCATAGCATCCATCGTCCGGGAGATGGAGCTTTATGCGGGCGAGTTTGATACATTCGACACAATCTATATCGGCGGCGGGACCCCATCGCTACTGACCGTTCAACAACTTGACGTCATCCTTTCCGGGGTTCACAAGCACTTTCTTGTTCCCCCGGATGCGGAAATCACCATCGAAGTAAATCCTGCCGACGGCGACCTTGCCTGGTACCGATCCTTGAAGGATCTGGGCGTCAATCGTCTCCATCTGGGCGTGCAGTCCTTCTCTGACCAGGCATTGACCTTTCTCGGGAGAAGGCACCGGGCAGACGACGCCTTTGCGGCCCTTGACAACACTGTCCGGGCTGGTTTTGACAATTTCGGTTTGGATCTGATTTACGGCATTCCGGGGCAGGATTTGCAATCCTGGCGGAAATCCCTGGCATGCGCCGTTTCCCTTTCGCCGCCCCACCTGTCGGCCTATCAGCTCGCCATTGAAGAAGATACACCCCTCTGTCACAGCTATCGGCGCGGCTCCTTTGACATCCCCGACGAGGACGCATCGCTTTCCTTTTTCCTGGAAACTTCCGCATATCTGGAAAGATCAGGTTATCATCACTACGAGGTATCCAACTATGCCGCGAGTACCTCCCGCAAGTCCCGTCATAATCAGAAATACTGGGATCATACCCCCTATCTGGGGATAGGTCCCGGGGCACATTCTTTTAAGGAAGGAAAGCGTTGGTGGAATCACCGAAGCATCGAAGGTTACCTGAAGGATCTTGCCTTGGAAACCACCCCCGTAGCGGGTGATGAAACCCTCAGCAGGGAGGAACTGCGCCTCGAGACGCTATTTATGAGCCTGCGCACCGCTGCGGGAATCGATCTCGCCGCATTTCGCCTTAAATTCGGTGAAGATCTGCCAAAGGAGCGCCATGCTATCATCCAGTCCCTTGTTGACCGCGGTTTCATCGTCGTCAACGACGAGCGGATTTCCCCGACTACACGCGGCCTTGCCGTAGCGGACCAACTGGCGCTGATCTTTTAATTTACAAACTTGACTCGCCCTTTTCCGGAAGTCTCCAGATCGAGCCCAAGGCCTTCAGCATCGTCTATGAGAAGATGGTTCATCTCGGCGCCCAGTTCGCTAGATAATGATGGTCAGGAAATCAGGTCAAAGGCGTCCCGGATAAGTTCCACCCCCGGGCGTGAAGGACTCATTTTCACGGCAACGACGTCAAAGCGCGCCTTTATCTGTTGCAAACCGTGACGGTTCAGATAATACGCGGCGACTATAGAGATTTTTTTCTGCTTTGCAAACCCGACGCTCTCCAGGGGACTGCCATAGTTATCCGTCCGGCGGCTGCGGACTTCTACAAATACGAGGGTCTCGTGATCGCGGGCCACGATATCTATCTCTCCCAGAGGGCAGCGGAAATTGCGTTCCAGAATATCATAGCCAACTCCGGCAAGATGTTCGGCGGCAATGTCTTCCCCCAACTTTCCGGTGCTTATTCTTTCCCTGGTCATTTGAGGTTAAATTCGTAATTTTCCTGGCGGGGTTCTTTTATTTTGAAGGAGCGACGATGAATCTTGCAGGGACCGTGGTCTTTGATCGCCCGCCGGTGTTCCTGAGTTCCATAACCCTTGTTTTTAAGAAAATTATAATAAGGAAACTGTCGGTGATATATCTCCATGATGTGATCCCGGCTTACCTTGGCAATAATCGAGGCCGCGGCAATAGATATGCTCAGTCCGTCTCCCCTGATAATCGTCTCCTGTGGAATGTCGATGGGAACGGCCTGCGTTCCATCTACGAGGAGATAATCGGGTGAAATGTCGAGATCGACGACCGCCTCCTTCATGGCGCCGAGGGTAGCCTGAAGGATGTTGATATCATCGATGATCGACGCCTCCATGACGCCAACCCCGATGGACAGGGCATTTTCCCTGATGACTTTGAAGAGTTCCTCCCGCTTCCGGGGAGAAAGCTTTTTTGAATCCGTGATATCCGGATGGTGGTAATATTCTGGAAGAACTACGGCAGCGGCAACAACAGGACCTGCCAGAGGCCCCCTTCCTGCCTCGTCAATACCCGCAATAAGGTTAAAGCCTCGCTGGCGAGCCCGCTGTTCAAATATATTCATGCAAAGAAGTTAATATTCAGGACTTCCCCTCTGTTTTGATTCTGGCCTTTTTCCCCTTCAGCGCCCGCAGGTAATACAGTCGGGAACGCCTCACCCTTCCCCTCGTAACCACTTCGATCCGATCAATTACCGGGGAATGCAGAGGAAAGGTACGTTCCACACCGATTCCGTAGGAAATCTTCCGGACGGTAAACGTGGCGCGGCTGCTGCCCCGTCTCTTCCGGATGACAACGCCTTCAAAGGCCTGGATTCGCTGTTTCTGACCTTCGATGATCCGTACATATACCTTGACGCTATCTCCGGACTTAAAACCGGGCAGATCAGCCCTGATTTGCTCTTTTTCAATCATTTCTATGAAATTCATGTTTCCCACACCTCACCTGTTTATTACAAATTTTTATATTTATTTTGTCCCTTATCTTCCAAAAAGCCTGTCCAGAACAACAGCAGCGGCAGATCGCACGGAAAGATGATTATAATCCGAACTGCCCCGCACCGGTTCCAGACAATAATCAGCCTGATCGACAATCCCATCCGCCAGTCCCCAGCCTGTTCCGAAGATTATCAGGTAGGGACGGTCGTCCCTTTCAAGAATACCCTTCATTTTCTTAAATGAAGTCGGTGATCTCTTCAAAGATGCGCCTGTAACCACTAGCCGGGGGCGCCGGCCCGAAACGACCTCAATATCATTGCCGACCATGGCGAAGTTCTCTTTGACACAAACATGTTCGAAGGCCTCCCGGCGCGAGGGATTATAGGTTGCCCCGTAACCCTGCTGCCAATGGTCGAGAATGCTTTGTACAAGCACACGCTGCACTTCGATGGGCGTCACAATGTAAAACCGCTGCATACCGTAAGTTCGCGCCACTCTAGAAATATCATGGACGTCCATGTTGGCAACGGCAGTAGTCACGATATTCCTGTGCTTGTTAAATACAGGATAATGTAAAAGAGCTATATAACAATTTGAACTGGTTATCACCGGTCTTCCGCCTGAATCTCCTTCAGGATCAACCGGTCCGAATCGGACAGATTGATTTTATCAAGCAGCTCCGGCCGTCGGCGCCACGTCCTCGCCAAGGATTGTCGACGGCGCCAATTATCCATGTCCCGGTGATTACCCGATATCAGGAGATCGGGAACCTTCCATCCCCGGTATTCCTGAGGCCGGGTATATTGAGGATACTCAAGCAGTCCCGAAGAAAATGAATCTTTCCACGCCGATTCACTGTTTCCGAGAACCCCGGGAACCAGCCTGGAAACGGCATCCACGATCATCATCGCCGACAACTCACCACCGGTGAGAACGAAATCCCCAATGGAGATCTCCCGGTCTGCCAGATGTTCTTTTACGCGCTCATCCACGCCTTCATAGTGTCCACAAATCAGCACCAGTCTATGACAGGCAGCAAGTTCTTCCGCCGTATCCTGCTTGAAGGGAGTTCCCTGGGGACTCATCAGAATGACCGGCCCTTCCCCGGATTTTAACTCCAGGGCGGCCAGCGCCCGGTCAATCGGCTCCACCTTCATGACCATGCCGCCGCCCCCCCCGAAAGGAGCGTCGTCTGTTACCCGGTGCTTGCCCGGGGCATACATCCGGATATCATGAACGTGAACTTCAATGAGCGCTTTCTCCCTTGCCTTTTTGAGGATGCTGCTCTCAAAGACCGACAAAAACATTTCCGGGAAAAGAGAGAGAATATCAAACCGCATCCACCGACCTCACAGCCCCTCAAGAAGTCTGACGGTCATAACATTCTTGACTCTGTCCACCTTCCTGATCACATCCTCACTGGCCGGCAGCAGCTTTTCTTCTTCGCCATTCTTACAGACGTAAACATCATTACTTCCCGCCGAAAAGATCTCACTGATTTTACCAAGGGATACCCCTTCTTCCGTAATGACGTCCATCCCGATGAGTTCACGCCAGTAGTATTCTCCCTCCGGCAACGCCGCCAGTTTATCTATCGGCGCATATACCCGGCAACCCAGGAGGGACGCTGCTGCCTGGTGATCACTGAACCCTTCCATCTCCAGGAAAAAAAAATCGCTTCCTGATTGATATCTGGTCAACAGGCAGCGCTGCATATCCGTTTCTTCCCTCTGAAGATAGACCGCCTCCAGGCGGGGAAGAAGACTCATGGGATCCGTCAGGTAAGATTTCACTTTAACGCCGCCATGGAGACCGTGCGTTTTGACAATTTTACCAATTTCAAAGAACTCACTCACCCTATTCGATAATTTCCAGAACGCTTCGTTTCCGGATCTTGGTGGATGCGGCACTTAAAATCGTTCTCATGGCCTTCGCAGTCCTACCCTGTTTGCCGATAACCTTGCCGAGGTCTTCCTTTGCTACCCTTAGTTCGATGACCGATGTCTGCTCGCCAACCACCTCTGAAACCTCAACCTGTTCGGGGTTATCAACCAGCGCCTGCGCCATGTACTTGATCAACTCTTTCATCGTTCCCACCTCCACCGGATTAGTCCGTTAACCTTTTCAAGATTTCGACTGAAACCGCCGACAACCAAACTTCTACCCCTTTTTTTTCAATAGCTGAGACACGGTAAGGGTCGGCTTGGCGCCCTTGGACAACCAATACTTGATCCTTTCGATTTTGAGACTCACACCGTCGAGGTCCTTCGCCGGATCGTAGTGGCCCAGAACTTCCAGGAAACGGCCGTCCCGCGGGGATTCTGAATCTGCTGCTACAACCCTGTAAAACGGCTTTTTATGCCCACCCATGCGGGTCAATCTTATTTTAACTGCCATCCTGTGTACCGATCACCTCCTGTTTCTTAACTTCCTTCCTCTTTGTTAATTGGAAGATCGAATCAACTAACACATTTTTTTTATTTTGAAAAGGGAAAATTTCCCCGCCTCATCGCCTTCATTCCGTCCTTTGAAGTCATCTTTTTCATCATCTTGCGCATCTCTCCATAGTTCTTCAGAAGTCGATTGACGTCCTGTACCGTTGTCCCGCTTCCCAGGGCAATGCGCTTTCGCCGCTGACCGTCAATGAGCAGATAATTATACCGCTCCTTTCTGGTCATGGAATCGATGATGGCAGTGACCCTTCCGAGCTCCTTCTCATCGGGATCAATATTTTTGAGGGCTTTGATTTTATTGAATCCCGGGATCATGGAAAGCATATCCTTAATAGACCCCATTTTTTTTATCTGCGTGAGTTGAGTGCGGAAATCTTCGAGGGTAAATTCGTTTTTACGGATCTTCTTTTCGAGCTCCCTGGCCTGCTGCTCATCTACCGTAGCCTGAGCTTTCTCCACCAGGGTCAATATATCACCCATCCCCAGAATCCGTGTGGCCATTCGTTCCGGGTGAAAGACCTCCAGGGCATCGACCTTCTCGCCAATTCCTACGAATTTGATGGGTTTGCCCATAACGGCCTTCAGGGACAAGGCGGCCCCACCTCGGGCATCACCGTCCATCTTCGTCATAATGACCCCATCGATACCCAGGCGCTCGTTGAAGGTCG
>JALNVY010000080.1 GCA_023231165.1 Syntrophales bacterium
ATCTCCGGGCAAGCCCACCATCAAGTGCAGGATCACTTCAAAGCCATAATTTTGTAAAAGTTCGACGGCGTATTCAACATCCTCCCCGGTGTGTCCCCGCTGTGAGGCCTCCAGAACACTGTTGACAAAGGACTGAGCGCCCAGTTCGACGGTTTTGACGCCAAAAGCTGCCAGGCGCCCCATGTCAATAACATGCAGGGCGTCGGGGCGGGTCGAAATCCTGATCCCTTCCACGGCACAATTTTCCATATGACGATGGGCCAGACTGAGGAGGCGGTCCTGTTCCGCGGCCGCCAGACCTGTAAAATTCCCCCCATAAAAGGCAATCTGCACTCCTTTTACCTGCTTCGCCTTGCGGGCGCGGGAAGCTAAAAAGGCTCTGATCTTTTCATGAAAAGATTCGTCCGTCCAATCAGCCGGTCCCTGATCCCCGGAGATCTGCTGGTTACAGAAGATGCAGCGGTGTGGACAGCCACGGTTTTTAATAAAGAAAGGAATAATCATGATGCTTGGGTGGTCTCAAAATATTCCAGGACTTTTCTGGCGGCCTGCTGTTCCGCTTCCTTCCTGCTTTTTCCTGTACCCGTTTCTTTCACGGACTCGACCACCGCCAATTCCACTTCGAAGGTCTTGTCATGATCAGGTCCGTATTCATTGAGCAGTTGATATTTCGGCGTCTCGTGAAAACGGCTCTGGCAAAGCTCCTGGAGGGCTGATTTATAATCTCGGAAGGGGGTAACTCCTCCTTGCCCGATGATGATCATTTCTGCAAACAGGTCGGCAATAAGCCGGGAGGATTGTGAATATCCACCGTCGAGATAGACGGCAGCCATGATAGCTTCGAAGGTGTCGGCGATGAGGGATGTTTTTTCCCGGCCCCCGGAAGCCTCCTCCCCCTTACCCAGGAAGAGATAATTTCCCAGGCCGAATCTCCTGCCCAGGGCCGCCAGGGATTGTTCATTGACCAGGGCCGCCCGCATTTTAGAAAGCTGGCCTTCCGTAAAATCGGGAAAACGCCTCATCAGGAGATCGCTTATGCATAGTTGTAGAACGGCGTCCCCGAGGAATTCCAGGCGTTCATTATCCTGGCAGGATAAGGACGGATTTTCATTGGTATAAGATCTGTGGGTAAAGGCGTTGACAAGAAGCAGGGAATCCTGAAAAACATATCCCAACGCCTGTTCGAGATCTTCAAATGCCTGTGTCTTTTCATTATCCATGATAAGCTCTTCCCACCAGTCCCCCGGAGATCAACGATTCAGGTTTTACGGAGACAATGGTGTTGATCATTTCAGCGCGTCCATCCTGAAGCAGCACGGGCAGGTAATTGTTTGAGAACCCTTTTAAATATCCGCTGGAGCGATCTTTTCTTCTTTCAATAAGCACAGGCATGGTTGATCCGATAAATCTTTCCAGGAATGCCTGGCGTTTCATCATTCCTAATCGCCTGAGCGTCTGTCCGCGTCTTTTCTTATCTTCCTCCCGCACCTGATTTTCCATCCGTGCCGCCGCCGTTCCCTGACGTCGCGAATAGGGAAAAACGTGGAGATAAGCGATGGGCAAGGACTCAATCAGGGCCACTGTATTTTCAAATGCCTTTTCATTCTCTCCCGGGAAACCGACCATAACGTCTATTCCCACGGTCATATCCGGTCTGCTCATACAAACCTTTGCCACCAGGTCACGGAAAAAGGCGGCGTCATAATTGCGCCCCATTCTGGACAAAATCTCGTCATCACCGCTTTGCAGGGGGATATGGAGGTGTGGACATACGATGCGGGCGTTTTTTATGATTCCCTGGATCTCCTCCGTTATTTCCCTGGGTTCAAGGGAACTCAGGCGCAAACGTTCAATGGTCCGGTGTTCTTCCACCTGACGCAATATCCCGGCGAGTGAAGATCCATCCTGCCGGTCCTCTCCGTAGACCCCCAAGTGGATTCCGGTCAGGACGACCTCACGGTATCCGTTTCTGGTCAGGGTCTGAATCCGTTCCATGACCTCTTCCTTCCCGATGCTGCGGCTCCGTCCCCGGGCATACGGGACTATGCAGTAGCTGCAAAAGGCGTTGCATCCATCCTGAATCTTCAGAAAGGCCCGTGTGTGCCCCGGGAATCTGGATACGGGACGGATTCCCCAGTCCGTTATTTCCCCCCCGACGTCGCCTACCTGGACGGATAGGGCAGGTCCGGATGCCTTCCCGAACTGCGAGTTTTTCTTAATTTCCCCGATAATTTCGACAATACGATCCTTTTCCATGGTTCCGGCCACAACCGTCACCCCGGGCATGCCGGTAAATACATCCGGAGCGGTTTGGGCGTAGCACCCCGTGACAATAATGGCGGCCTGGGGATTTATTTTTCCGGCCCGGCGGATCAGTTGGCGTGACTGGTAATCTGTACGCCCGGTTACCGTACAAGTGTTAATAATGTAAAAATCGGCCTCCTCAAGGAACGGTACGAGGTGGAAGCCCTGTTTTTCAAGGGATTCGCCCATTGCCGCCGATTCATATTGATTCACTTTACAGCCCAAAGTCGTGATCGCTACCCGCATATTGACAACCTTAGCCGTTGCTCGATTCTTTTGTCAAGACGAAAGGATAACTGGATTTTTTTTTAATTTTCCGCTAAGAAAGAAGCTCATAATAGTGAAATGTTCATACTATGTTGCATGCAAAAGGATAACGAGGTGTCGATCTATGGAAACAATATGGTCCTTCATTCATAGTCATCAGTTTGCCGTACTTGCCGTTATTACTGTTGCTTTGATCATTATCTATTTTCTATTCAAGAATCTGATCAAGCTGGCCCTGTTATTTCTCCTTATCTTGATACTGACGGGGAGCTATTTCTATTTTACGGCCCCCAGGAAATCCCCCGAGGATCTCACCAACGCCATTAAAAAAACACAGGAACAGGCGGGGCAGATGATCGACAAAGGGAAAGGCGTCTACGATAAGGGCAAGGAAATCATTGGTAAGGGCGTGGAGATCACAGACAGCGTCAGTAAGGCAATCAGTAAAGACAAGGAGACGACCCGCAAAGATTGAGCATAGTTAGAAAATATTGACCTCCATGGCCCGGACCGGACAGGCTGAGACGCAGAGTTCACAGCCGTTGCACTTCTCGGCATCAAATAAGACCCGTTGCGTGTCCATTTCAAAGAACAGGGCATCGGTAGGGCAGAAGGCGGTACAGGCGCCGCAGTGCACGCACTTGTCAACATTCTGGTTGACGCTCTTGGATAGGGGCTCGACCTTAAGACCTTGTTCCTTGAGATAGCGGATCCCGTTGTTAAAATTTTCCGGGCTGCCGCTCAATTCCAGAACAATGATGCCTTCCCGTTTGGGGAAGATCCGGGCTTTAAGGATATTGAAGACCAGGTCATGGGTTTTAACAAGCTGACAGATGATGGGTTGATCAACATTCTCAGCGGTATAATGAATGACAATTTTCCTGGACACTCTCTGTTCATCCTCCATGATCTCTCTCCCGTCTCCCTTTCTTCTGGCGATGTTATGGGAATGGTCGTTTCTTGTCAAGGCTTTCATGAAAATGCTCGTTATCTATGCCTTTTCCGTTTTGACGTTTCCTTTTTTCGGAGAATCGGGAGGGCTTGGAATAATATCGAAAAAAGGTTTGAAGGGATTGATGGCTGAGTAATCAATGTCCCGGTCCAGCCACTTTTTGAACTGGCTATCCGTCGTCGTCCGGTAGGAAAGGTAGGTTTTCAGGACCTGTTCCAGATATTTTTGAAAAAACTCATTGAGAATATTTTCGCCATACTGGATAATAAGGTGGAGAAGCGGCAAGGGCAGAAGGAAATTTCGCTTCCTTGACTCTTCAAGAATAATCTGAGTCAGGATGAAGGAGGTAACGTCTTCCTTGGTTTTGGCGTCGATTACTTGGACCTGTCGGCCCTCGCGAATGGTGCGGGTGATGTCATCAAGATTCACATAGCTGCTTCTTGCCGTGTCATAGAGCCGGCGGTTTCCGTATTTTTTGTAGAGGAGCTTCTCGGGCATATTTCTTTTTCTCGTTTCTTGATTATCCCCATAGCAGGGATATTGACATAGCGCAACAAATACTTTTTTATTTGGCAACTTGATTCACCGGTCACATTGCATAATATGGCAAAATGTATTCAATATTAAAGTATATTTTCGATTAATACGGATATTGATGTTTGTTTGGATTGGAAAATAAATATTGTGCGTTGCAACATTTTCCCTTGACAAACCGAAAAATGGGCTTATATTACGGGAAAAAACAAGCAGGAGGTATTACAATTATGGAACAAGGAAAAATTGCCAAACAGATGGTCGATTTTCATAAGGCCACATTCGACAACACCTTTAACGCGATGTCGATTATGCAGGAACAAACGGAACGGATGGTAGGCATGTTTCTCGAACAGTCTCCCTGGGTCCCGGAAGAGGGAAAGACTGCGATTCAGGACTGGGTAAAGGCCTACAAGAAGGGTCGATCGGATTTTAAGACTTCCGCCAACGATAGTTTTAAGAAGGTGGAAGACTTTTTTGCAGGTTTCAACAAGCAGGCCAAGGAAACGAAAGTAAAAGCGGGCAAGTAGCCTGAATAAAAAAAATAAGGAGGAAACAAAAATGGATCCGAAGCAGATTTCAAAACAGATGTTCGATTTCAACAAGATGGCTTTTGAAAAGTCCTTCTCGGCCATGGTGGTCATGCAGGATCAGGCGGAAAAAATGTTCGGCATGTGGCTGGAGCAGAACAAGTGGTTTCCCGAGGAAGGCAAGAAGGCCATGGGGGATTGGGTGAAAACCTACAAAAAAGGTCGTGAGGATTTTAAGGCCAAGGTTGAAGATGGTTACGGGAAAATGGAAGAGTATTTGGCCCCAAAGGAAAAGTAAAGAGATAATATAAATTTTATGATGTCTAATTTTAACCAACAGGCATTAAGCCGCGCAGCATCTGCCTACACCGGGAGGTTCAGAGAGACTCCCGGGAAGATGCTGGGGGTTACCACGGATATGCTCAAGGCCGGTCAGCTTTACGGTCTGGGAGTCATTGTCTATATGGCCGATTTTATGGTCCCCTTCTGGACGGCATGGCAAGGCTTCAACCGTCTCGAAAAGGAAAAGCTGACAAGCACCTTACCCTTCCAGAGTGCGGCCGACTACTATGAATTGCTACAGTTCAATCTCCAGATCGCTGAGCAGGGAATGACGGGTTCTCTCAAGGGTTTCCGTGATTTCTACAAGAAAGAAACAGCAAGAGTCTTCATTTCTCTGCTCAATAGCCTTTATGGAGATGAAGACGGCGACATTCCTGATTATGCGGCCAATCTGGCTCGTCTCACCGATAACGTCATCAATCAGTATCCCGAAGCCATAAAGAAGATAGGCGGGGAATTTGGATTTCACTTCGATGACGGTGGGTATATCAAGACGGCAGAAACGGAGCGGTTTGTCCTGTATCAGGTCCTTTCCCGAGACAAGAGCATCCATCCCCGTAAGGACGGAAAACCGATCATGATTATCCATCCTTACGTCCTGGGCCCGAATATTCTGGCCTTTTTGCCTGATGAAAAGAAAAGTTACGTTCACGCCTTTGCCGATCAGGGCATCCCGACCTACATCCGGATTCTCAAGGACATCCAGACGACAGAGGCAGTGCAAGTAATGACGGGGGAAGATGACGCCCTCGATACCCGCCGGTTCTGCGAATTGCTGAAAGCAACCCATGGCCGTTCCGTTACCCTGAATGGTTTCTGTCAGGGCGGGTTCATGGCCGTCCTGGATATCCTCTCCGGTAAACTCGATGGTCTGGTCGATGCCCTCATCACCTGCGTCGCCCCCATGGATGGTACCCGGAGCAAGTCACTTATGGAATACATGCAGCATCTGCCCTCCCGATTCAGGGATCTCGATTACGCGGCCAAGGTTATGCCCAATGGGAACAGAATTGTCGACGGCAAGGTTATGAGCTGGGTCTATAAGTTAAAGAGCATGGAGAAAGAGGCGCCCTTTGTAATTCTTTATCGGGATCTCAGCAACATTGGAGGTTCCCAGATCAGCAAAACGGCGGCAGCTCTAAACCACTGGCTGATCTATGACCGGATAGACCTTTCGGAAGGGATCACGAAACTAAGTTTCGATTCCTATACGATTCCCGTGGCTGAAGATGGAACCCTGCCGGTACATCTTTTCGGAAAGTCCCTTAATTTTAAAGGTATTAAAGAAAAGGGTATCCCTTGGCTCCTCTGTTATGCGGAAGGGGATGATCTGGTGGACAAGGATGCCGCCCTGGCCCCGACGGATTATATCGATGTGGAAGTGACGCCCTTTCCGAAAGGGCATGGGGCGATTGCCACATCCTGGTCTGAGCCGCGTTCGGCATGCGCTCTCCATACCCGGTTCGGCAACGGTTGCCGGGGGCCGGTTCGTTTCCAGCTTGATCTGGAAGAAGGGAAGATGAACAGCGATGGATCGTAATTTCTATGAATTCTGGGGGCAGCTTTTTACGAATCTGGCCAAAGGCCAGAAACAGATTGAGGACTTTCGAAAGTGGTTCGGTCAGGGGTTGGTGGGATACGAATCTTTAAATGCCATGTTCCGCAAGGCTTATAACCTTGACAAGTTCGAAGAGGGATCGCCGGATTACACGGAATTCTGGCAGAAGTCAGTGGAAACCTTTCAAAAATCCTTTCGGGAAAGCCTCGCCCTGATGGAGGTTGTCCCCAAGAAGGAGTATGAAACCCTGGCCCATAAATGCGCCGCCCTTGAAAAGACCGTTGCTGAGCAGGAAGAAACCATTCGCAGCCTGAAGAGGCTCCTGTCTGAAGATGGGCTCGGTTCTCCCGCCGCCCTCGATGACCTCCAGGAACTGATGAAAAATCAGCACAACCAGTTCCAGGATCTCTTGAAAAATATGGCGGTTCTGTTCGATAAGGAAACCAACGTCGACCGCTCCGGGAAGAAAAAACACTAAGGAGTCAATCACAGACGGCTTCGCAAAAAGCTCCAGAGGCAAGGCGCACGATGCCTGAGGAATAATTCCGATTCCAAGTCAAAGCGCTTTTTTTGTTGGTCTCATCGTCGGCTCCCCGACGTATTTTCATGTACGCCTGCGTTGCCGCTTCTTTGCCACCTCAATATCATCTTTGATTTGGAACCGGAATAAGGCTCTCCCTATGAACATCGTAGTGACGAAGGTGGAAGTTCAACGCAGCAGAAGCCTGCCCCCGTGAAAACTGGGGGACTTTTCCCGAAGCCGTTAAACTTTCGGAGCTTTGGGAGGACTAACCAGTGCCTCTCCATCCAGAACAAGGGTTCCGTCCTGATTCCGGCAGGTGGTCCGCAGCCGGAGCCGATTCTTTTCCTTGATGATTTCTACAACCTCAGCCCTGCCGGTAATTGTGTCTCCCATACGCACCGGGGCGAGAAAGTTCAATTCCTGACGAAGATAGATTGTCCCCGGACCAGGCAATTGCATGCCCAAAATGGACGAGATGAAACCGGCCGTCAGCATCCCGTGGGCGATCCGGGTCTTGAAAAAAGTCCCGGCGGCATAGGATTCATTGATATGAGCCGGATTGAGATCCCCGGTAATCCCGGCATATAGGTAAACATCGGTTTCCGTGACGGTCTTGGCAAATTCGGCCGCATCCCCTACCTTAATGGCATCAATGGTTTTCCCGATCATTTTTCCTTCCCCCTAAATTAATGATACCCGCAAAACAACGCCGCGGGCGCCTGCCCTCGTAGAGACGGGAAACTTTTTTCCAGAGCCGCTAGAACCAGCACTTGTAGGTCCAGGCCGATTCTTTCATATCCCGCAGATCATCCTGCAACATAAGGTAGAGACTGGCATTCTGGATGGCCAGCCCTCCCTGGTAGGCAAGTGCCGTGACAAGTTCGATTTCGTCTTCCGAAAAAACCTTCTTCGTGCTGCTATAAAGGCGCAGAACGCCGATGACGTCATCCTTGGCCTTTATCGGTACACACAGGATCGAGACAATGCCTTCTTCTTTTTTCTCCTGCTTGTATTGAACACCCTTGTCTGTAAAGGCGTCATCTATAGCAACTGGTTTGCCTTTGAGGGCTTGGGCAATGCTTTTTTCCGCTGATATGGGGCCCTTTTTCAGATACTTATCGCTTAGGCCGTAACTGGCCACCAGTTGCAGAACCGTCTTTTCATCATTGAGGAGGCGGATCGAAGCAGCCTTTATACCCAGAGACTTGGCCACCTCTTCCGTCAGGGTCTGGAGAATCGACTTAATATCGAGGCTTGAAGCGATATTTGCCGCCAGGTTCAGGAAAAGCCGCGTATTGCTTCGGAGCTTCTCAACCAGGCGCGCATTTTCAATGGCCAGGCCACCCTGTTCCGCCAGAACACGGAGAAATTCGATCTCTTCCTTATCAAATTCCCTGATTTTCGAGGTATACATGGTGAGTACGCCGATGAGTTCACCCTTGACCTTCGCCGGCAAGACAAGAATTGAACCGATACCTTCGGCCTTTTTCTTGTCCCGGTTTTCCAGGCGCGGATCTGTTGTTGCATCCCGGTAATAGATGAATCCGTCCTTCAGCAGGATCGGGGCGATCTTTTCCGCGTGTCCATAACCGGCGTGTAGATACTGTTCCGAGAGGCCCTTTTGGGCGACCGCCTTATATTTTTCTTTTTCTTCGTCCGCCAGGAACAGGCAGGCGGCTTTGGCCTTCGTTATTGCCACCGCGCTGTCCACGATCAACTGTAACAGAACGTCCATATCCTTAGTAGTACCAAAGGCCTCGCTGATTTTTCTGATGGTCCTGAAATAGCTTTGTTTTTCCGCCATGGCTTTTCCCCTCTCCTAAATCGTTTCCTGTATGACCTGCGTTAAGGACGGCTTGATGTTCTGTTCTTTTCTTTCGAGCCTTGGCTTTGCGGTCCGTGCGGGCTTTTTCTCTGCTGCCGGACGGGAAGGCCTTTTTAATCGTGGAACTGGGGAAGACCGCTCTCCTAATGCCTCAGCAGCAACGGCAACGGCTCGCTGCTCGCCGTCCCGCTCCCGCAGCCACCTGATGATCTTGGGGGCAAATTCCCGCTGGCACTTGGAGCTGACATAAATACCGATATGTCCGGTATCCAAGCTGACATCTTCGGTGTCGGCACTGCCGACACACTTCGTGAGCATATTGCATGCCTCCGGGGGAACAAGGTGATCGTAGATCCCATAGTAATTCAACAGGGGCATGGTGATTTTTTTCAGATCAACGCGGCGTCCCCCGATCTCAAGCTTGTTCTGGATCAGGAGGTTCTTTTTATAGAAATCATTGGCAAACTGGCGGAAAGTCGCCCCGGGGACATCGGGACTGTCAAAGATCCATTTCTCCATGCGAACGAAATTCTCTACAAAGGACTTGCTCCCCATACTCTCGAAGAACCCCACATATTTGTCGATCATGAGCCGGGCCGGATTCAGCATCAGAAAGCCGAGGTTCATCACATCGCCGGGGAGATTACCGAAGGTGTCAATTATCTTGTCCGTGTCGATGGCCCGCATCCAGACATGGAGGAGGCCCTTGTCCGTATCGAAGTTGGTCGGGGTCACCGTGGTAATGAGATTTTTGATTTTTTCCGGATGGAGGGCGGCATAGATTACGGAGAACGTGCCGCCCATGCAGATCCCCATGAGATTTATCTTGGGGGCTCCGGTCTTTTCGAGGATGTAATCCACGATATTGTCCATGTACCCGTTGACATGGTCGTCAATAGTGACAAAACGATCCTGTCTGGTCGGGTAGCCCCAGTCAATCATATAGAGATCGATGCCGCCATTGAGAAAGGTCTGGACGACGCTCCGG
>JALNVY010000081.1 GCA_023231165.1 Syntrophales bacterium
ATGGAGAGGCAGCGCAGCAAGACGCCGGATGCGGCGATGTTCATCTGAGGGGCTTGAAAAGTAAATTGTGGAGAAAAAACGGTAAGATGTGGATTGTCCTTATGATAATGTGTTGTTGCACCGGGGCGTGTTGTCCGTCCGCCGGGGAGGGGTTAGCATGAGCTGATCTTCCCTGATTAGCGACGGAACAAAGGCCCACTAAGCCGATATGAAGGCGTATTTAGTGGGTTTTCTTTTTACAGTAAATATAAAGGAGTGAAGAAATCATGTCAAAGAGAAGATTGGATACCTTAGTCGTTCACGCCGGCCAGGAAACCCCCGATCCCGTTACCGGCGCCCGGGCCGTGCCCATTTATCAGACCACGTCTTATGTCTTCAAGGATACGGCCCACGCGGCCAGCCTCTTTGCCCTCCAGCAATTCGGCAACATCTACACACGCATCATGAATCCCACGACGGATGTCTTCGAACGACGGATTGCAGCCATCGAAGGGGGCAGCGGAGCCTTGGCCGTCGCATCCGGTCAGGCGGCGATCACCCTGGCCATCCTTGCCGTCACCCGGTTGGGCGACGAGATCGTTGCCGCAGATAATCTCTACGGGGGGACCTATCAGCTTTTCCATCATACCCTCCCCCGGCTGGGCCGGACGGTGAGATTCGTCAATTCCCAGGCGCCGGAGGCATTCCGGCAGGCCGTCACGGATAAAACCAGGGCCATCTATGGGGAAACCATCGGGAATCCCAAGCTGGACGTGCCGGATTTTGAAGCCATCGGCGCCATCGCCCGGGAGGCCGGGGTTCCCTTCATCGCCGATAATACGTGTGGCGTGGGACTGGTGCAGCCACTTGCCTATGGGGCCGATATCATCGTCTCTTCCGCTACCAAGTTCATCGGTGGTCACGGGACCTCCATCGGGGGGGTTATTGTGGACGGTGGCAAGTTCAACTGGGGAAACGGCAAGTTTCCCGAATTTACGGAACCCGATCCCAGCTACCACGGCCTAAAATTCTGGGAGGTCTTCGGCGCTATCCCCGAGGCGGGCAACATCGCCTTCATCATCAAGACCAGGGTAGAGTTACTCCGGGATCTCGGGGCCTGTCTGAGTCCTTTTAACTCCTTTTTATTCCTCCAGGGTCTGGAAACCCTTACCCTGCGGCAGAAGAGGCATTCGGAAAACGCCCTCGCCGTGGCGGGATTTCTCAAGGACCACTCCCTGGTGAACTGGGTGAATTATCCCGGCCTGCCGGAACATCCCAGCCATGCCACGGCCCGGAAATACCTGGACGGTCAGTATGGAGCCCTGGTGGGCTTTGGCATCAAGGGCGGTCTGGAGGCGGGCAAGCGTTTTATTGAAGCCGTAGAGCTGCTCTCCCATTTGGCGAATATCGGCGACGCCAAGAGCCTGGTCATCCATCCCGCCTCGACGACCCACCAGCAGTTGAGCAGAGAGGAGCAAGAGGCAACGGGAGTAACAGAAGACTTCATTCGTTTATCCATCGGCATCGAGGATGTTGAGGACATTAAAGAGGACATTGATCAGGCTTTGAGAAAAGCATCCTATGGAGGAAACAGAACATGAAAATATATAATGATATTACCGAAACCATCGGTCACACCCCCCTGGTGCGACTGCATAGGATTGCGAACGGGAGCAAGGCACAAGTTGTGGCAAAGTTGGAATCATTCAATCCTCTGTCCAGTGTCAAGGATCGCATCGGCGCCGCCATGATCACGGACGCGGAGGAACGGGGGCTCCTGAAACCCGGAGCGGTCCTGGTGGAGCCCACGAGCGGTAACACAGGGATCGCCCTGGCCTTTGTAGCGGCTTCCCGGGGTTATCGGTTGATCCTGACCATGCCGGACACGATGAGCGTGGAAAGACGGCAGCTTCTGGAAATCTTTGGAGCGGAACTTGTTCTCACTCCGGGGGCGGAAGGAATGAAGGGGGCCATAAGGAAGGCGGAAGAATTGGAGGCGACGATTCCCGGCGCTTTGATGCTCCAGCAGTTCAACAACCAGGCCAATCCCGAGATTCACCGCCGGACAACGGCGGAGGAAATTTGGAATGATACGGACGGACAGGCGGACATCCTGGTGGCCGGTGTCGGCACGGGTGGCACCATCACGGGGATCGGGGAAGTTCTTAAGGCCCGGAAACCAGGATTTAGAGTTGTCGCCGTTGAGCCCGCCGATTCGCCCGTCCTTTCGGGAGGACAAGCGGGACCGCACAAGATTCAAGGCATCGGCGCCGGTTTTGTGCCTCAGGTGCTCAACAAGGCCGTCATCGATGAAATTGTCAAGGTTACGAACGAAAACGCCGGGATCATTGCCCGCCGCCTGGCCAGGGAAGAGGGCATTCTGGCGGGAATATCCTGCGGCGCCGCTGTGTGGGCCGCCCTGGAGGTCGCAAAAAGACCGGAAAACGATGGTAAGTTAGTGGTCGCAATCCTCCCCGACACGGGAGAACGATATCTGACCACCTGGTTGTTCCGGGAAGGGTAAATGCAGGAGGGATGGGTTATTCACCATCCGGAACGGAATTAATTCCATAGGTTGTGAAGGTGTTGACAAGGAAAAATAAGTATGGCGTCAAAAATTACGAAAAATGAAAAGGCATCGCCGGAGGCGGGGGTGGTGGAGATCCAATATTTCACCTTCGCCCACCCCCCTCGCGAACTGTTGCTCGAATGCGGCGAAAAGCTGGGCCCTATCACCCTGGCCTATGAGACCTATGGCCGTCTCAATACGGAGCGGTCCAACGCCATTCTTGTCCTCCACGCCCTGTCCGGAGACGCCCATGCCGCCGGGGTTCATGCGGGGGATAATGATCCTGGCTGGTGGAACGAGATGATCGGCCCGGGAAAGGGCTTTGACACAAACGAATATTTCGTGATCTGTTCCAATATCATCGGTGGCTGCAAGGGCTCGACGGGGCCCGCATCTCCGAATCCGAAAACGGGCCGGCCCTATGCACTGGATTTTCCCTTCCTGACTATTGCCGACATGGTGAACGCCCAGCGTCATCTCATCGATCATCTCGGCATTGAGAGACTTCTATGCGTAGCCGGCGGTTCCATGGGGGGGATGCAGGCCCTCCAGTGGGCGGCTTCCTACCCGGAACGGGTGCGGGCAGCTATCCCCATTGCTACGGCCCTGAAGCACTCTCCCCAGCAGATCGCCTTCAATGAGGTGGTGCGCCAGTCCATCATGGCCGATCCCGCTTGGCGGGAAGGCAACTATTATGATTTTGGGCAACCGGAGAAAGGACTGGCCGTGGCGCGAATGATCGGTCATATCACCTTCATGAGCGATCAGTCCATGGAAGAGAAATTTTCCCGGCGGCTGAAAAACGGCGCCTTCAGCTTCAACTTCGACGCCGATTTCGAGGTGGAGGGCTATCTTCGCTACCGGGGGGCAAACTTTGTGAAGCGTTTCGACGCCAACTCGTACCTCTACATCACCAAGGCAATGGATTACTTCGATTTGTCAGGCGGAAAATTGATTCCTAACGGCAAACCGATCCAGACCCGCTTTCTGGTCATTTCCTTCCAGTCGGACTGGCTGTATCCATCTTATCAATCCCAGGATATTGTCCGGGAACTGAAGGGAAAACAGGTGGACATCACCTACTGCGAGTTGAAATCCACATATGGCCACGATGCCTTTCTCGTAGAAGTGGAGGAGCAGACGGAACTGATCCGGCACTTCCTCGGTGTGACCTTGAAGGGCTACCATAGCTGGAACGGCCAAGGGATCAAATATGGCGGATTCGGATAAGTCAACTCCTCCCTTCCCTTCAAGGGGAGGGCCGGGGTGGGGATGGATTTTGAAAGGAATATAAATTGTCATCTTCATTGAATAATTTGCCGGAGCGTCCCGATCATCGCATCATTTATGAGGCGATTGCCCCGGAATCCCGGGTCCTTGATCTGGGCTGTGGTACGGGAGAGCTTCTGTATCACCTGGTCCGTTTCAAGCAGGCCCGGGTTCAGGGGATCGAAATGGACAAAAAAGCGTTTTATGAATGCGTAAAAAGGGGCTTGAGCGTCTTCCAGGGGGACATTGAAACCGGGCTCGTGGAATATCCCGACGGGGCCTTTGATGATGTTATCATCAATCAGTGTCTTCAGGAAGTGCGCAGGGTGGATTTCGTCATTGAGGAATCTTTGCGGGTGGGAAAACGTGTGATCGTGGGTTTTCCCAATTTTGCCCATCTCAGTTCCCGCCTAATGCTAGCCTTGGGGGGGTGCTCTCCGGTCACGGCCTCCCTGCCCTATTTATGGTATGATACGCCGAATGTCCGATTTCTCAGCATTAAGGATTTCCAGATATTCTGCGCTGAAAAAAAACTGAAGATTCTGCGCGCCCATTTTCTGGGAAAAGCGGGGCCGGTCACTTTTATGCCGAATCTCTTTGCCCTGAACGCGGTCTTTGTACTGACAAAAGGAAAGGAAGGTGGACAAAGATGAAGCCTGTCTATTTTGATTACGCGGCAACGACTCCCTGTGACCCGGAGGTAGTAGCGGCCATGTTGCCATACTTTTCGGATCGTTTCGGCAACCCGGGGAGCATGCACGCCTTCGGACAGAAGACGAAAGGGGCCGTCGAAGAGGCCCGGGAGGGAATTGCTGCCTTTCTGGGAGCCGACTCCGGTGAAATAGTCTTCACCAGCGGCGGCACGGAGAGCAACAATATGGCCGTCAAGGGAGCGGCCTATGCCCGGCGGGGCAAAGGGAACCATATTATTACTTCCCAAATCGAACATCACGCCGTTCTGGAACCCTGCCACTTTCTGGAAAAAGAGGGGTTTGAGGTCACGATCCTGCCCGTCGACGGCGACGGCCGCGTTGATCCCGACGATGTCCGCCGGGCCATTACGGATAAAACGATCCTTATCTCCATCATGCATGCCAATAATGAGATCGGAACGATCCAGCCCATTGCCGAAATCGGCAAGATGGCCAGGGAACGGGGTGTTTACTTTCACACCGACGCTGTCCAGACCCTGGGGCATCTGCCCTTTACCGTGAACGACCTGAATGTGGATCTCCTCAGCGCTTCGGCCCATAAACTATACGGTCCCAAGGGAGTCGGTCTGCTATACGTGAGGAAGGGGACGCGGCTTACGCCATTCATGCACGGGGGGGAACAGGAAAACAAACGCCGGGCTTCGACCCACAACGTGCCGGGAATCATCGGTTTCGGCAAGGCCGTAGAGATGGCCCAAGGTTCTCTTGAAAAAGAGGTCCGGGACCTTATCGCCTGGCGGGACAAGCTGATCAGAGGTTTTCAGGAAAAAATCGACCAAGTGAAGCTAAACGGCGATCCGACGCGACGCTTGCCCAATAATGTCAATATCTCCATTGCCCATGTGGAAGGAGAAGGAATGCTCCTTAGCCTGGATATGCTCGGCATTGCCTGTTCCACCGGCTCGGCATGCTCCTCGGCGAGCCTGGCGCCGTCTCATGTCCTAATGGCCATCGGCCTGCCCCATGAACTGGCCCACGGCTCCCTGCGCTTCAGTATGGGACGGCCGACGACGGCGGCGGACGTTGATCGTCTGTTGGAGGTTTTGCCTCCTGTAGTGGCAAAGTTGCGCGCCATGTCGCCGCTCTACCATAAAACGTAAAAACCATTGAAAATAATGAGGCTGCTATGAGTCAATACAGTGAAAAAGTGATGGATCATTTCGCAAATCCCCGCAATGTCGGGGAAATCGAAAACGCCGACGGCATCGGCAAGGTTGGAAACGCTGTCTGCGGGGATATTATGAACCTCTACCTGCGGGTGGAAAATAACATTATCACCGATGCCAAATTCAAGACCTTCGGGTGCGGAGCGGCTATTGCCACCAGTTCCATGGTAACGGAGCTCGTGAAGGGAAAGACCATCGACGAGGCTTTGGCCATTACCAACCGGGCCGTAGCGGAGGCTCTGGGAGGGTTGCCGCCCATCAAGATGCATTGCTCCGTTTTAGCTGAAGAGGCCTTGCAGTCTGCCATTGACGATTATTTGAAAAAACAGCGGGATAAAGCATGACCCGGAAGAAGGTGGCCATAGCAATCAGCGGCGGTGTGGATTCTTCTGCTGCCGCCTGGCTTCTTAAAGAAGAGGGACATGACGTCGTCGGCGTCACCATGTGCCTGGGAATCCCCACGGCGGAAGACGGACCCGTCAAGTGCTGCGGTCCCAGGGAGATCGAAGACGCTCGCCGGGTCTGCCAGATGTTGGGAATCCCCCATTATGTTCTTGATTTTGCCGGTGATCTTGAGGATAAGGTCATTCGTCCCTTTATCGCCGAGTATCTGCAGGGACGGACCCCGAACCCCTGTGTGGAATGCAACCGGGCTATCAAATTCGGGACCCTCCTCCACAAGGTGCGGGCCATGGGTTTCGAGTACCTGGCCACGGGGCATTACGCCCGAGCGGATCATGATCATGCCCCCTCCCGTCTGCGCGTCCCCCGGGATACCAGGAAGGATCAAACCTACTTTCTCTATGCCATAGGTAAAGAGGACCTTCGCCATGTCCTGTTCCCCCTGGCCGATTATCAAAAGGACGAAGTGCGGAAACTGGCCGCAGCGGCCCAGCTCCCCACTTCGGAAAAACCGGACAGTCAGGACATCTGCTTCATCCCCAAGGAAGGGTTAGAACCTTTCATCAAGCAGTATGCTGAAGAAAAGATCCACCCCGGAGATATTGTGAACCGCGAGGAAAAGGTGCTCGGTCGCCATCGGGGGCTGCCCTTCTACACAATTGGACAGCGGGGCGGTCTCGGGATCAGCAATCCCGTTCCCCTTTATGTCCTGTCCCTTGACATTGAGGGCAACCGGCTTGTGGTCGGAGAGAAACACGAGGTCCGGGCGACGGGGCTTATTGCCGAACGAATCAATATGCTGGTGGAAAATCCCCCGGAGCGGGCGACCGCCAAAATAAGGTATGCCCACCGGGCGGCACCTTGTGACGTGAAATGGGGAGATACATCCCTGACCGTCCATTTTGATCAGCACCAGGAAGCAATCACCCCCGGACAATCCGTGGTTGTCTATGACGGCGACGTGGTTGTGGGGGGCGGCATCATCCGGGAGGCAATCAAATAATACCAAAGGATTCACCGATGAGCATTGTTGAAAAGATTTTGCAGCTGAAGAAAGAAAGAAACGCCGTTATCCTCGCCCACAACTATCAGATTCCCGAGGTGCAGGATATCGCCGATTTTGTGGGCGACTCCCTCGGATTGAGTATCCAGGCGGCAAAAACGGACGCCGATGTCATTGTCTTCTGCGGTGTCCATTTCATGGCGGAAACGGCCAAGATCCTCTCTCCCGGAAAAATCGTGCTCCTCCCGGAAAAGGCGGCCGGTTGCCCTATGGCGGACATGATCAACGCCGATCAGCTCCGTACACTGAAGGCGGAGCACCCCGGGGCAAAGGTCCTTTGTTATGTCAACACTACCGCCGCCGTCAAGGCGGAGTGCGATCTCTGCTGCACCTCCGCCAACGCCGTCCGGATGGTCCGGGAGGGGCTGAAGGATGCGGAAGAAATCATCTTCGTTCCCGATAAGTATTTGGCCGATTACGTATCGACGCAGACGGGTCGTTCTTTTATCGTTTGGCCGGGATTCTGCCCCACCCACGCCCGCATCCTGCCGGAGAATGTCCTCCAGGAAAAGGAACTCCATCCGGAAGCAGTGGTGATCGCCCATCCCGAGTGCCCCCCGGAATTACGCCAATTGGCCGACTGTGTGACCTCCACGGAGGGGATGTGCGGCTATGCTAAGGAGACCAAAGCCAAAGAGATCATTGTCGCCACGGAACGGGGCATCCTCCATCGCTTGCGGAAGGAAAATCCCGATAAGGTATTCTATCCGGCCTCCAAATTTGCCCTCTGCATGAATATGAAACTGATCCAGTTAGAAAAGATTCTTTGGGCATTGGAAGACATGGAGCATGAAATCATCGTTCCCGAAGATATTGCCGATCAGGCCCGGGCGAGCATCCAGCGGATGCTCGATTTCAGAGAATGAGACCATATTGTGCGATTAAGGAGATAAAATGACCAGAGGCGTTGTTGTTGCTGTTTGTCACAGCGATCAGAAAGGGACCCGCAAGGCGCCCATACCGTCAGGCATCTTCATAGAAGACTGCGGCATGTCCGGAGACGCCCATGCAGAGAAAGGCATTATGCGGCAGGTTAGCCTTCTTGCTGAGGGCAGCATTGAGAAGATGAAAAAGCTGGGCATTGAAGTGGGCCCAGGGGATTTCGCCGAGAATCTTACCGTCTCCGGGCTGGAGTTACACCGCCTGCCGCCGGGAACGCGCCTGCGGTTCGGGTCCGAGGTTCTCCTGGAAATAACCCAGATCGGTAAGGCCTGCCATAAGGGTTGCGCCATATTCGAACAGGTGGGGACGTGCATTATGCCCAAGGAGGGAGTCTTTGCCCGGGTGATTCGGGGCGGCGTCGTAAACACCGGGGATACCGTCGAGATCGCCAGGCAAGTTTGACGGCTTCGTAAAAAGTCCGGATGCTGCGTTGCGCTGCATCCTTCGTCACTGCGGCGTACGCGAAGTACGCCTCATGACTCAGGATTTGCGCGCCTTGCCTGCGGATCTTTTTACGAAGCCGTCGATTATGACCATTTTTTTGCCTATTTACGAACTCGTCAAGTTTTACGAACTCGTAAATAGGCAAAAATATCCCTCCCCTTCAAGGGGAGGGATGGGGTGGGGATGGGTTTCTTGAAGGGGGAGGAAATAAGTTAATTTTGAGAGAGTATAGCTATGGATAAAGGAAAGGAAATTGATCTGGCGGCGGTAGTGGATGCCCTGTGCGTTACGAACAACGGCTTCTCCGGGGCCATGCGCCGGGATCAGAATGACCAGCCACTTCCCTCCCGGGATGTGATCATTGAAATCGTCGAAGCCCTGCGCTCCGTTCTGTTTCCGGGATATTTCGGTTTTTCCGGACTCAGGGCAAACAGTGTCCACTTTCACGTGGGGGCCACCCTGGACCGTCTGCGCCCGATTCTTGAGGAACAGATAAAAAGAGGACTTTGCTTTTCCTGTGTCCGGGGTGACGATTCCATCCGGCCCCTCCATAGCAGAGACTGCTGCCCCGATTGCGATCGTCGGCCCGAAGATGTTACCAGCCGCTTCCTGGACCGCCTGCCCGCTATCCAGCGCCTTCTGTCCACAGATGTCCAGGCTTCCTTTGAAGGCGACCCCGCTGCCTCCAGCTCCGATGAGGTCATCTTCTGTTATCCCGGTCTCCTGGCGATCACTAATTACCGCCTCGCCCACGAACTCCATCTCCTGGAAGTTCCTCTCATCTCCCGGATGATGACCGAGTATGCCCACAGTATTACGGGGATCGACATTCACCCCGGGGCGTCCATCGGTAGATATTTCTTTATTGACCATGGCACGGGAGTGGTTATAGGGGAAACCTGCCTTATCGGTGACCGGGTGCGCATTTACCAGGGGGTAACCCTGGGGGCCAAGAGCTTCAAACTGGATGAAGAGGGCAAGCCTCTCAAGGGCGTTCCCCGTCATCCCGTCGTAGAAGACGATGTGACTATCTATTCCGGGGCAACCATTCTGGGCCGTGTCACGATCGGCAGAGGCTCCATCATCGGCGGTAATGTCTGGCTCGTCGAGAGCGTGCCGCCCAACAGCCGGATCTCCCAGGCCCAGACCCGGCAGGAGCTTTATGAAAACGGCGCCGGGATCTGAACGGGGGAAATCATGGTGGAACAGATTTGAAATCTG
>JALNVY010000082.1 GCA_023231165.1 Syntrophales bacterium
AGTTTGACAATCTCTTCGATGAACCGTACTTCCGCTGCTTCTACGTCACTCAGGGTCTGTCCGTGCATCGGGTTTGTGTAGAAGAGAATAAAATAGACGGGATAGCCATGTTCAAGGGCCATCCCGATTTCCGAGTTCCTCTTGGAGCCGCCGATTCCCGGTCCATGGCCGGCCCGGGGATCGATAATGATGATCGGACGTTTTGGCAGCAGCTCCGTTTTCCCTCTGAGTTTCTTACGGCGACCAGTTTCTTTTTCTGCCTGGATGCGTTGCTCGGTTCTCCGGTTAGTGATCCGGACCAGGGCATAATTGACTGGTTTCTTGAATTCCCGCGCGTCGAGGATCATTTCATATTTAAAAGTCAACACCGGAGGCTGGCCATCCTTAAGATGTTCGATATATGTGTTGCCACGTCTGCGCATGGCATCCGCGTAAAGAATGGCGCGCTGCAAAGCGTCCGTGGCGTATTCAACGGCATGTTCAACAACGCCCCAAGTATTATTTGTTTGGTGCTTATCAAAATCGTTCATGGTGTATCGCCTTTCCGAATTAAAATCGGAGGAAAACTATTGCAAAATCTTCATAATGTCAACTTTTTAGTGAAGGAAAGACTGAGAATATAAATTGGGCTTGATAAAGATTTCCAAAGACGCTAGACCTCCAGAGGAAGCACAGTAGTACCAAGAAGTATGTCGAGATGTATTTATGTTTATTGAGATGCGAATTATCTCTATTTGAAAGGATATACCATGAACACTGTCTCGGAAAAGCGGCAAGCGCTGATACAGGCGCTCTTTCCTGCGGGCGTCCCCCGGTTGTGGTGCCCCCTCCTGACCCATTACCGAAAAGACGGCCGGATTGACTTTGACCGCATGTCTGCCCATTTCCATCGGGTTGTTCCGTGGGTGAAAGGTTTTCTGATTCCTGGATCAACCGGCGACGGCTGGGAACTTGACGATGAGGAGACGGCGCAGGTGACCGAATTTGCTATGCAACAGGCCCAGAAGCACGAAATTAACCTGCTTTTAGGGGTATTGAAAGCAGATACGGAAATTATGATACGGGAGATTTCCGGTCTGTGGACCCGGTACGTGGGAAAAAAGATGGCTTGGGATGATGAGGATACCATCCGCATGCTCCGGACCAGGCGGATTTGCGGTTTTACCATTTGTCCGCCGCGAGGAAAAGAGCTTAGCCAAAAGAAAATCGAGACAAGCCTGGCAGAAATCCTTGCGTTGGGGGCGCCGATCGCCCTGTATCAACTCCCTCAGGTAACCGAAAATGAAGTGTCGCCCGACACTTTTGAAAATCTCATCGGGAAATATGCCAATTTGGTTTTCTTCAAGGACTCGAGCGGTCAGGATCGCATCGCCGTATCCGGCAGGGACAAAGGAGGGGCCTATATGGTGCGGGGCGCCGAGGGCAACTATGCAGGGTGGCTGCGGGACAGCGGCGGACCTTATGATGGATTCCTGCTCAGCACGGCCAACTGCTTTGCCCAGGAGCTTTACGACCTCATCAGAAATCTTGAAAAGGGCGATCTGAAGACGGCGGGGGAACTCTCGGAAAGGATGAGCGGGGCCATCCGTGACGTATTTTCTCTGGTGCAGCCCCTGCCTTGCGGCAACGCCTTCACCAATGCCAATAAGGCCATCGATCATTTCTTTGCCTTCGGGCCTTCGGCCATGGCGATGGAAGGCCCGACACTGCATGCGAAAGTTTCCATCCCCGCTGATATCATTGTCGCCACGGGGGATATTCTCTCCCGATACAGTCTCATGCCTGAAAAAGGGTATTTGGCTTAACAAAAAAATAGAACCGTCCCCATTTACCATTTACAGTGATAATCGGAAGAGCCGCGGGCTTGTGGCCTGCGGCTCTTCATGGTGTACTGTTCTTTTTTACGAGTTTGCCAACTACACTATGCCATAAGCCAGCATAGCCCGGGCGACCTTCGTGAAGCCAGCGATGTTGGCGCCGGTTACGTAATCGCCCTTCCTGCCGTAGGCTTCCGCCGTTTCCACGCAGGACTTGTGGATGCTCTTCATGATGAGGAGGAGACGATTGTCCACTTCTTCCCTGGTCCAGGAAAGCTTCATGCTGTTCTGGCTCATTTCCAGTCCCGAGGTTGCCACACCGCCGGCATTGGCGGCCTTACCGGGACCATAAAGGACATTGTTTTCCTGGAAGATCTTGACGGCGTCAGGGGTGGATGGCATGTTGGCCCCTTCCGCAACGCAGTAGCAGCCGTTCTTTACCAGGGCGGCGGCGTTCTGACCGTCGAGTTCGTTCTGGGTGGCGCAGGGCAGAGCGATATCAACCTTGATGCCCTGTTCCCGGATGACATCCCAGACGCTCAGACCTTCAAAGCACGCAGCCTTGTATTTATCCGCATATTCCTTGATTCGGCCTCGCTTAACGTTCTTCAATTCGATGACATAGTCGCACTTCTTGGCGTCAATACCCTTTTCATCCACGATGGTCGCGCTGGAGTCGCACAGGGTGATGACCTTGCCTCCCAACTGGTTGACCTTTTCCACGGCATACTGGGCGACGTTGCCGGCACCGCTGATGGCGACGATCTTGTTTTTGAAATCAAGACCCCGGGTGGCGAGCATTTCGGCGGCAAAATAGGTCGTGCCATAACCGGTGGCCTCAGGGCGGACCAGGCTGCCTCCGTACTCGAGGGCCTTGCCCGTCAGAACGCCGGTGTGCTCGTTGCGGATCTTCTTGTAGTAGCCGAAGAGGTAACCGATTTCCCTGCCCCCGACGCCGATGTCGCCGGCAGGGACGTCACACTCCGGACCGATATGCCGGAAGAGTTCCCGCATGAAGGCCTGGCAGAAGCGCATGACTTCCCCGTCCGACTTGCCCTTGGGATCGAAATCCGAGCCCCCCTTGCTGCCGCCCATGGGCAGGGTCGTCAGGGAGTTCTTGAAAATCTGTTCAAACCCGAGGAATTTTATAATGCCGATGTTGACGGAAGGGTGAAAACGCAAACCGCCCTTAAAAGGTCCGATGGCGTTATTGAACTGAACACGGAAGCCGCGGTTTACGATGACTTTCCCCTTGTCGTCCACCCAGGGAACACGAAAGTGCATCGCCCGTTCCGGCTCCACAATCCGCTCGTAAATGTTGGCCTTCACAAATTCCGGGTGCCGTTTTGTGGTTGGCTCCAGGGTTTCGAGGACTTCTTCCACTGCCTGATGGAATTCCGGCTGGTCCGGATCGGTCTGCCTGACCTTGTCAATAACATCTTTGATAACTGACATACTTCTTCTACCCCCTTAAATTTATTGTATATATTTTTTGTATATTTCCGAAAACGGCGTCAGGTCCCCGTAACGCATTACGGCGGACATGGCCCGACTTTCCACGATAATGCCTGCTTCCTGGACACAGGCGACCGGGTTCAACCCACCGACGAGGATGAGCCCCATTTTATTCATATCCACAGGGATCTCGCAGATTGGTTCGCTGACTTCGCCCATGACGAAGACGCCATGAATGTCTGAGGCCTTCATTTTTTGGAGAATATCCCGCACTAACGGATAGCAAATAGACGGAATTTCACGGAAATTCGCCAAAATCATCCCATCGCCAGTCTGGATGGTGCTTTGGACGGTGGTCATATTGGCCCGGATGAAGGCCTCGGAAGGATCCAGGGAAGATCCTGAGTAGTAAATAAGCTCGACAAAACGCAATGGCTGACGGTTTTTAATCTGTAGAATACCGGCGAACTTGGAGTCCATGGGGATACCCTGCTTCAACAGGACGCCGTTGACGACGATGCTGCAAACAGTGGCGATGCCGATTTTTCCTTCCGGGACCATAAGCTGGCCGAGACGTTCCCCCGCTGCCGCGACGGTTACCCTGTTGCTAACCACAAACCCCGCCTCAAAGACGGGGGCCATAATACGAAGGGCCGCAGGGAAATCGGCATTATTAAAGAAAGAGATATTGACGGGTAACAATCCTTCCTGTTTTTCCGGGTCGAAAGTGGTCTGAAAGGCAAGGGTCTCAATTCGGGAGATGGCCAGGCCGACCTTGTCCTCCACCCGGGCGGCGCCTAGTTCATCGATGCCCATCTTGGTGATGATGCGGCCATCCTTCTGGCCGATAAGCTTCGTCAAGCCCCGCTCGTCCATCAGCTTCAGGTGATAACGGACTGCCCGTTCGCTGGGCGTTAAGCCCAATTCCTGCATGCGCCGGGCGATCAGACGCGACCCTACGGGCCCCTGGACCTCGTTAAGGATCCTCAGGATCAGCAGTGTTTTTCTCTCGATATCTTTCTGGTTGGTTAAATTTGTTCCCATCGGCAATCGGCCATCATTTGCCGATGGTCCTACACGGAATATCGTTCCCTGTCAATACAAAAATGTTCAAATGTCAATACAAAAATGTTCAAATTTTTTTTTGGACGATGCTTCCGGAAGGATACTGCAAGATGTCTGATAAAGACCATCCTGTGGGATTTTAAAATCTGTAGTGCCTAAACATGATGTCGTCGCCATTCAAATATCAAATATTATACATGATTATTTTTCAAACCATGAACTTGGGTTTATATAATCACAGGTATTTTGAAAATAATGTATGCGCTATACTGTATAATCCTCCTATTGGTCACTAAGATCGTCCATCCCGCAAATGGGCGGTATGTTTTAATTGGGAATGGCAAGTCCCAAACCTCGATTCTCGATGAGATGGCGGAACATTTTTGTTTCACAATTATTGGAAAAGCACAATATTGTTGCCTGCTGCACCTGGAAAAGCGCAACCTGTCTTTAACATCAGGTGATATTTAGAAAATAAAAAGATGCTTCTGATGATTCCCAAGGAATGTAAAAAATTTACTAATATCAAGTTAAATTAAATATATATGACTTGGGAAGCGGCTTTGGGGAAACGAAACGAAAATACGATTCCGGCAATATGTGGGTGGTATGCCCCGCCCCTTCGCAGAAGTGGCATACATTTGGCATTTATCATCCATCCGCAGTCTGAGATGATACATATTTGTTGTTTCAGGGGGTGACTATGAAAATTATTACAGGGGGATCGCTATTTTAAGTAAAGGGCCTGGTTTTTCTGTTAGCAAAGTTCAAGTAAAGAACGATGCCTGTTATTAATTGACGGCTTAATTGATAATATTATCATGATAAAAGGTAACAATACGGGTATTATATAAGAATATGAAATTAAAAATATATATATTTTGCTGTTCAAATTGCATGGATGGAAATGAGTTCAACCATCTTATGAATGAAGATGATAGAGATGAGTATCAAATCATCAGTCTTCCCTGTTCAGGTAAGGCCGATCTCCTTTATTTACTCAAGGCATTTGAAACCGGGGCAGACGGTCTGGCATTGGTCATCTGCGCAAAACATGAATGCCGGTACCTGGAAGGCAATCTGCGGGCGCCAAGGAGGGCGGAAGAGACCCGGGTTATCCTTGAAGATGCGGGATTGGCCGGTAACCGCGTCACCGTCCTGCAGATGAACGAAAAGGGGATGGGAGACATTGTTGAAAAGGTAACCGCGTTCCGCGAAGAAATCCGCCGCCTGTCTTTATATACTGCTTGCGGCCGGGATGCCGGGACTTCCGTTCAGGCATCCTTGCCCGCGTCCGGATAAGACAACAACATTTCGTCAACAATGGGTGAATATGGTGAATAACAAGAAAAGTTTTGCGTCTCAATTGAGAAGTGGAGATTTCGTCGTTACGGCCGAATACTTGCCGAAGGCGGAAACGGAGGGCGCGGCGATTAAAACGGCCCTGCAAGCGCTGAAGGAAGTGCCGTCAGCGGTCAATGTGGCGGATAATCCTTTCGGAATTGTCATGTCCAGCTTGGCCGCAGCGGTTATCCTTGCTCAGTCAGGGATCGAACCCGTTTACCAGGTTGTTACCCGTGACAGAAACCGTATCGCCATCCAATCCGACTTGTTGGGTGCGGCGGCCTTGGGGATCAGGAACGTCCTGTGCCTCTCCGGTTATCATCAGACTTTAACGGATAATCCTGAGTCAGCGAATGTATATGACCTCGATTCCACGCAGTTGCTCCATATCATAAAAAAGATGCGTGAACAGGGCGAACTTCTGAACGGTGAAAAGATAAACGGCGCCTTTCCAGTCATGACGGGCGCCGTCGCCAATCCATACCTTAAGCCCGTTGACCTGAGCATCATCAGGCTTACACAAAAAGTCGAAGCCGGGGCGGAATTTATCCAGACGCATGCCGTATTCAATATTGATGAATTCCAAAATTGGTTTGATGCAGTTAAGCAGACGGGCCTTGCCGACAAGACGGCGATTATCGCCGGTGTCTTTCCTCTGGACAGTGCTGAAGAAGCGGAATTTCTCCTTAATAAATACACGGAGTTCCAAATACCTGCCGTTATCATTGAAAGATTGAAAGCTGCCGGAGACAGGGAAGCACAGAAGAAGGAGGGCCTGGCTATTTGCGTGGAAATAATCAATAAACTTAAAAATATAAATGGATTACGGGGGATACATATCCTCTCCGGCGGGAAAGAAGAAACGTTACCAGATATTTTATCAGCCTCCGGATTGTCCGGCAAGCGTTAGCATGACAAGGTCGAACTGATTCTATGCCAGAAAAATATCACATTACAACAAAACCTGTCCCTCCCAGACGTCCGCGTATCGGCAAGTACGGCATCGTCGATTGGCGGGAAGATTGTGCAAGGTGCCATAACTGTGTCAAGAAGGCTTGCGTGTATGACCGGCACCGCGATGAGATTAAATATATAAGGGATCTCGAGACCGTGGATGCCCTTTTCTTCGACTGCATGGGCTGCTTTTCCTGTGTTCAGGATTGTACCAAAAACCTTTTATGCCTCACTATTAATCCTGAATATGAAAAGCTCGGGAACAGCTACTGGACGCCCGAGATTATTCTAACAACGTGGGCTCAGGCGGAGACGGCTAAAATTCCCGTTTCCGGAGCAGGTTATGGCGGGAAATTTTCCGGTTACGGTTTTGATTCGATGTGGACCGATATGTCGGAAATCGTGCGGCCGACCCGGGACGGAATTCACGGACGCGAGTATATCAGTTCCGCCGTCGACATCGGGCATAATTCATCTTTTCTCGTCTTGAACGGTGATGACGTAGTTTCGCCTCTGTCTCCGATCCTGTCCACTCCCATGCCCCTCGTTATTGATAGAATACCGGACAAGTATGCCCTCCCGAAGCTCGATGCGATCATCGTTGAAACGGCGGTCAAGACCGGGCTCATTACCCTGGTGGATGCCCGAAAATGGCCCCTCGCAGGTGTTGATGCCGACAAATGCCTACCCCACATCGCCTTTTATTTTGCTGCCGGCGCCGCAATGCTGTCCGAGGAAATTTTGAAAAAAACGCAGTTAGCCGAAATAGAAGACGACAGGAATGTTAAGAGCCGCATCCGTGCACTGAAACAAATCCATCCCGGGATTGTCGTTGCCGTGCGAGTGGAATTGACTGCCGGCGGTATGCAACGGGCCATCGATCTTGCCGATGAGGACGTCGAGGTTATTCATATCGTAGCGGATAGCAACGGCAGGGAAATCGGATCGGAACACCCCATGTTCATTAAGGATATGATCCGTAAGGTGCACAGGTCTCTGATCGAAAACGGCAGGAGAGATGACGTGACCATCATCGCCGGAGGCGGCATCGCCCTTCCGGAACATATGGTAAAAGGTGTTCTGTGCGGCGCCGATCTTGTATCGATTGATCTGCCTCTGCTGGTGGGACTTGAATGTCACCTGTGTCATCAGTGCGGGGATAGCCATACCTGTCCTGCTAAAATTCAGGAAATCAGTCTAAGTTACGGCGTCGGAAGAATGACCAATTTAATCAGCGCCTGGCATGACCAGTTGGTTGAATTGATGGGCGCCATGGGTATGCGTGATGCCCGGCGTCTGAGAGGAGACGTAGGAAGGGCCATGTTTTTTGAGCAACTCGAGGAGGAAGCTTTTGGCAGACTTTTTGGAAATAGATTGCAAGCTTGAAGATATCATCCCGGAAAAAACAAGGAAGACCCGTACGCCTCAATTCAAACAGGCGCGTACGGTACGGCCGGCTCCGCCCCGATACCGGAATGAGATCTCCAAATATATTATCCTGAGAAACGAAGAACTTTGTCTCAAATGCGGCAAATGCGTCGAAATATGTCCCCAGGGCGTGCATGTGAAAAGTCTTGGGTATAAGTATTTTGCCCAGCCGCATAGTCATCTCTGTTTTGGCCCGGTATGCGAGAAAAAAGGATGTTATTGCATTACCGCATGTCCTCAGGGCGCCTTGCGCATCCAGGAGAACCCGATGATGAAAGCCCTTGGCGATTACCGCTGGCCTGCCGAGATGATTCTCGCCACCTGGAAGATGGCGGAAAACGGGGAATGCCCTTCCGAAGATTACGGGTATGACTTCGAGACGGGAAAATCAGAGGGAGGATTCGACCGCATCCGGTTTAAATTTCCGGACCGCCCGCCCGTCGAACTTAAAGACGAAGAAATCGATACGAGTATTGAACTGAATCGCCGCCACGACGGACGCGCCCGGATCAGGATCGATGTCCCGTGGTATGGCGGCGGCATGTCCTTCGGTTCCGTCAGCAATACGACCCAGCTTTCCAAGGCGCGGGCGGCCGTGGCGTGGAATACCTTCTCGTGCACGGGCGAGGGCGGTTTCATGGAACGGATGAGGCCGTACGACGATCATATGATCACCCAGGTCGCCACGGGCCTTTTTGGCGTCCGGGAAGAAACCATCCAACGCGTTCCGATTGTGGAATTCAAATACGCCCAGGGCGCCAAACCGGGTTTGGGGGGGCATCTGCTGGGAGATAAAAATACCCAGGCCGTCGCCAAGATGCGCGAGACCGTCATCGGGATATCCCTGTTCTCCCCCTTTCCCTTCCACAGCGTCTATTCCATCGAAGATCATCAGAAGCACATCGACTGGGTCAAGCATATCAACCGGCGGGCGCTGATCTCGACCAAGGTATCGACGCCCAACGATGTGGACATGGTTGCCGTGGGAAGCTACTCCGCGGGGACGCATATCATTCACCTGGACGGCGGTTACGGCGGTACGGGCGCCGCCCCGGACATTGCCAAGAAAAATATCGCCATGCCGATTGAATACGCCATTCCCAAGGTGCATAATTTCCTTATGGCGGAAGGTGCGCGGGAGCAGGTGACGCTGGTGGCCAGCGGCGGGATACGCAACCCTTACGACGTCGCCAAGGCGATCGCCCTCGGCGCCGACGGCGTGGTCATCGGCACAGTGGAAATGGTGGCCCTGGGCTGCGTCCGCTGCAATCGCTGTTCGGCAGGTCGCGGATGTCCCCGCTGTATCGCCACGACAGATAAGACGCTGGCAGCCAAAATAGATCTTGAATGGGGAGCTCAGCGGTTGATTAACACCTATAACGCCTGGAGAAACGAAGTCGTCAGCATTCTCCGCCGGTTGGGTTTGAGAAGCGTATCCGAACTCAGGGGGCGTTCCGATCTCCTGATGCATCTTGATTATACGAATGTAGTTGTGGAGCGTGAAGCGTGAATAACGACCTGATACAACGACTGATAGACTCTAAAAAGAAACTCATCGATGGATTCGATCTGCCGGCAACGGTCAGAAAGAGCGAAGAAGAGGGTGGGTGCGGTGTGGTCGGTTTCTGCTGTACCGAGCCCGTTC
>JALNVY010000083.1 GCA_023231165.1 Syntrophales bacterium
ACTTCCTCAAGTGCCGCAACTTGCCCCTGAAAATCGGGAATGAGGACCTCAATGCGAATATCCGGCCGGGATTCCCGCAAGGCGCCGATGGAGCGGGCGAAAGCTCCGGCCCCGCCGTCGGGGAGATCATCCCGGGTTACGGACGTGATGACCACATATTTCAGGGAAAGGGACTTAACGGCAAAGACGAGGCGCCCTGCTTCCTCCGCGTCGACGGGAGCGGGGACACCGTGGGCGACATGGCAATACCGGCAATTACGCGTGCAGATACTGCCCAGGATGAGAAAGGTTGCCGTACCGTCCTGGAAGCACTCACTCATGTTGGGGCAGCGGGCCTCCTGACAAATGGTATGGAGCCCATACCGGGACAGGATACCCCGGACGCGGTTGAAATCGGGCGTATTGGGAAGTCTTACCTTCAACCAGTCGGGTTTTCTCAAGAAATCCCTGGCCGTGTTTTTCTTGGTTTTATATCTCTGATGGACTGGCAAAAAGTAGAAAACCTCATTTTCTGTCATTCCTGTGAAAACGGGAATTCAGTATTAGCATCTATTTATGTCCTGTCTGTATCCCCGCGTGCTCAGGATGGAACGATGTTTGCGCAGCCGCTAAGACTTCGGCCGCTTGGGGATCACCAGCCACATGGCCAGATAGGCGATCATTGCAAATCCGAAGGAAAATAGAATCAGCAGGATAAAAAGCACGCGGAACAAAGTGGAATCCTTGTTGAAGAATTCTCCCAATCCGCCGCAAACGCCGCCGACCTTTTTATCAGTATCAGACAGGTAAAGTTTTTCTTCCATGACACTTCCTCCCCGGTAATATTGATGAACTCGCAGAAGTTGAAAAAATAGTCATAATCGACGGCTTCGTAAAAATATCAGCAGACAAGGCGCGCCAATCCTGAGTAATGAGGCGTACTTGTCGTACGCCGCAGTGACGAAGGATGCCGCGTAACGCAGCATCCGGATCTTTTTACGAAGCCGTTAGAAATAATACCAGATCGTACTATAATCAGCCACATTTTCCCCGTCATCATCGAGACGCTTAAGGTAATCATAGATGGGGATGTCCGTATAGAGGTAATCACGGGCGGTCACCAGGCGGACTTCCCAGGAATAAAATCGGTAAACCCGCCGTCCGTCCGGGTGGATCATGATAACTTCATGGTCCTGCCACGCCTTCAACTGAGACTTTCCCAAGCGGGGGAGATTGAATACCGGCTCATCCGTCCGGACCAAGCCTGGTAAAAGCCTGGCCTCTTCTGCCCGCTCCTGTTCGATCCGGGCGATGGGGACCCGGAAATCAGCGGTTTCGTCTTTACCCTTGGTGCTGAACGAGTAATAGGGATCTACGCCGGAGACCTTTAAGACCTTGCGGAGGAGGCAGGTCTCGAATTTCCGGCTGTTGTAGTAGGTAAAAACCTGCTGGTTATAGATGTTGATCCCCAATTTCTTGATTTTCTTAATGGAATCCAGGGCATCCGCCGTCATTTCCGTGGGATGTTCGAAGTGGGTGACGATGGCGATTTCCCGCTTCCCCCACTCATGATACTTTTCGAGAACCTGCAAAAACCCGTCATTGATCCGAAAGGGCAGCGTAACGGGGATCCGGGTGCCGATCCGGATCCTCTCGACATGCTTGATCTTGGCAATCTCCCCCAGAAGGGCATCCAGGTAATCGTTTTTCAGGGTCAGGGGATCGCCGCCGGTGACCAGGACCTCGGTGATGCTGTCATGTTCAGCGATCCAGGCAATGGCCTCCTGGATCTTCTCACGGCTCATCTGCACTTCGTCGTCGATGCTCTTGATCTCCCAATTCCGCTGGCAATAAACACAGATCTGAGGACAGGCATTGTAGGGTTTAAGGATGACGATTTCCGGATAGCGTCGGGTAATGCCGTCGATAGGGCTGGTGGATTTCTCGCCCATGAAATCCATATCAAACCCCTTGGCCCGGCTTTCCGAGACCGACCGGCAGTAGGCGACGCTGGGAATCACCTGCGCCCGGATCTGGCGGTCGTAGTCCGTCTTTCCGTCCTTATTAAAGAGGGACAGGTAATAGGGGGTGATCTCAATGGGGATGCCGTATTCCTTTGCCGCCTTAAGGCCGGCGATTTCGTCTTTATCAAGAGTGACAATGGCGGACAGGGTGTCCAGGTTTTTGATGATGTGCTTCAGGTGCCAGAGGTAATCCTGCCAGTCTTCTTCGGTAGCTTGGAAATGGGACAGAATATCTTTTTTTAAACCTTTCCGGCGTTTGACAATGCTGCGATCGAAACCGGTTCGATAGCGGCGGAAATAGCGGCGGATCATGGCGGCGTACTCGTCAAGCTGGGAGGAGCGGAGCAGAGCAGCCTCACGGCCGTCTTTCATCTTGAAAAGGTCCTGGCTCTTGGAGTGTTTCCCTGACTTTCCTGTAATACCCCGAAAGAAAGAGATATATTCGCAGAGAAATGCCTCGCCGGCTCTTTCCAGGGCCTGGTCGGGATCATGGGCCAGGTCGTAAAGGAGCTGCAGGGGCGATGTCTGGGTTAGATGTTCATTCTCCGTGCGCATGGTATTGGAAAAGACCCGGATACATTCCCGAGCGTTGCGCTTTTCAAGGATGTTCATATCCGAATAATAAGTGTCGGGCTTCATGTTGAACATGGAGCGATTCAGGTGGTTGAAATAATCGAAGAGGAGATGGCGCGCCTCTTCGACATGCTTGGAGTCCCTGAGGATCTTCTTGATCTGCGGGTCCGCCTGCCAGAGCCTTTCCAGCAATTCTTCCTTCGACAAAAAGATGACATTTTTCATCATAAGCTTAGCCTTTCCAGCAGACGTCGGGTTCCCGGGCCGCCTTGACGTCGTCGAGGCGTTTTACGGGGGTGGTCAGGGGGGCGGCCTTGACCAGCTCGGGATTGTCCTTTGCTTCCCCGGCGATCCGGATCATTGTTTCGCAGAAAGCATCAATGGTTTCGATGCTTTCCGTTTCATTGGGTTCGATCATGATTGCTTCGGGAGCGATCATGGGAAAGTAGATGGTTGGGGGATGATATCCGTAATCGAGGAGGCGCTTGGCGATATCCGAGGTATGGACGCCGTTCTCGCGGACTTGGCGGTTTCCCGAAAAAACGCACTCGTGCATGCAGGGGCGGTCATAGGGAAGGTCGTAATAGGGTGTCAATTTCGTCTTGATGTAGTTGGCGTTTAACACAGCGATTTCACTTGCTCTTTTCAGTCCTTCCGGCCCCAGGGTGCGAATGTAGGCGTAGGCCTTGACCATGACGTTGAAGTTGCCGAAGAAAGTCCGGACCCGCCCGATGGCGTTGGGGTGTTCATAAGACCAGTCAAAAGCGTTATCTGTCTTGATAACCCGGGGAATGGGCAGGTAAGCCACGAGGTTTCTCCCGACGCCCAAGGGGCCGCTACCGGGGCCGCCGCATCCGTGGGGGGTGGAGAAGGTCTTGTGGAGATTCAACTGGATGACGTCGAACCCGAGCTCGCCGGGTCGGGCTTTTCCCATGAAGGCATTGGCGTTGGCCCCATCGCCATAGAGGAGACCGCCTTTACTGTGGATGATTTCCGCCACTTTTTCGATGCGCCGTTCAAATAGGCCCAGGGTATTGGGATTGGTCAGCATGAGCCCCGCCACGTCCTCCGCCATCAGCGACTCGAGATGCTCAATATCCACTCCTCCTTCGCTGTTGGAGCAGACGGTGACGGTCTGGTAGCCGCACAGGGCTCCGGAGGCAGGATTGGTGCCGTGGGCGGCGTCGGGAATGAGGAGGCGCGTCCGCTTTTCGCCTTTTTTTTCAAAATATTTCTTGAAGATCATTATGCCGGTGAGCTCTCCGTGGGCTCCGGCGGCCGGTTGAAGGGTAAAATCGGCCATGCCGAATATTTCGCTCAAGTATTGGCGCAGTTCATACATCAATTGCATATTTCCCTGGGAGAATTCCACCGGGGCATAGGGATGAAGGCCGGTGAAGCCGGGGAGTTTCGCTATGTCCTCATTGATTTTGGGATTGTATTTCATCGTACAGGAACCGAGGGGATAGAAGCCTACATCGACGCCGAAGTTCCGCCTGGATAGGGCGGTATAATGACGGATCAGGTCAACTTCCGCCACTTCGGGAAGGTCCGGTTCCTCGCGGATCAGCTCCTGGGGGATGACCTGTTCAATGGGCACGGCGGGGACATCGCTGCCGGGAATGCTGCCTGCCCTACGGCCCGGCCTGCTCTTTTCGAATATCAATTCCATCGGTTGGGTCTCCTTATTAGCTGTTAACGGTAGTCCTCGCGGATCGGATAAAACACATCCAGAATATAGCAGTCCGTCAGGGCCCGGCCGCGGTGCTTGGCATCGGGGGGAATAACGGCAACCATCCCCGGTTCGATGATTCGCGTCTCTCCGGCGACGGTCATCTCGAATCTTCCGGAGATGAGATTGGCAACCTGTTCATGGGGGTGGCTGTGCTCCGGCAGAACCGCCCCTTCTTTCACCCGCCAGTAGGAAAAGGTCATGTGTTCGGAATGGACGAACCGGGCAGTAAACCCGGGAACTATTTCTCTTCCGGCGATATTATCAAGATTGATGAACCCCATTACATTTACCTCCCTGCTTGCAAAAAATCTGTGGTTCAAAGCGGTTCCGTAAAAATCATTATGTTTTTTATACGGTTTAAATATTCGATATTTTTAAGTAATATAGCGAGTGGCCAAGAAAATATCTTTTTGCCTTATCCGATATTATGTCGTTTGCGCGCGTGCTTGCTGCCCGATGTTCCCTGCAATTCAACTTATAATCATTACAACTTTGTCTATGTCATCTTTTGATAGCATCTCTGTGGCGCAGAAGAGAATACTATCCTGAAATTCCGGATAATCACAGCCGAGTTTGTAGCCGCCGATGATGCCTGCTTCCTGGAGCTTTTGATTTATGGCGACCGGATCGGGGCAGCGGACGGCGAATTCATTATAGACGGGACCGGAAAAGGCCGGGGAGAAACCGGGCAGGGCGAGGAGCCGGGAGCGCAGGTATTGGGCCTTTTGGACATTTAACTCGGCAATCATCTTGAGATTCTTCCCCAGGCTGACCAGGTAGACGGCGGCGGCCAGCGCGCAGAGGGCCTCGTTGGTGCAGATGTTCGAGGTGGCCCGCTCCCTCCGTATATGCTGTTCCCGGGTCTGGAGGGTCAGGACAAAACCCCTGTTTCCTTCCTTGTCCACTGTGGCCCCGGCGAGACGCCCCGGGATCTTTCTGAGGAATTTATCGGTGCTCGCAAAGATACCCAGATAGGGACCGCCGTAATTCAGGGGATTGCCGAAGGCTTGACCTTCCCCGACGGCAAAATCAGCTCCCATCGCCCCGGCGGGCTTCAGGATGCCTAGGGAGGTTGCCTCGGTAAAACCGGAAACGAAGAGTGCCCCTTGGTCGCGGGTTACTGCCGCCACGGGGGCAATATTCTCCAGGACGCCGAAAAAATTGGGGCTCTGAATCAGGACCGCAGCGGTGTCTTTATCAACGGTTTGGCGCAGGTTGTCCATGTCCAACTGTCCTGCCGCCGTAAAAGGAATTACGACGACCTCATACCCGTTGGCCCAGGCGTAGGTCCGGACGACCTGGCGGTACTCGGGATGAATCGAGTTTGCCAGGACCAGCTTCTTGCGGTTCAGGGTCTTGGCGGCCAGCACCGCCGCTTCCGCCATCGCCGTAGCCCCGTCGTACATGGAGGCGTTGGCGACCTGCATTCCCGTCAGGCGGGCAATCATGGTCTGGTATTCATAGATGGCCTGAAGGATCCCCTGGCTGATCTCGGCCTGATAGGGCGTGTAGGCGGTATAAAATTCCGAGCGGGAGATGATGTGTCCGACCACGGCGGGAATCCAGTGCCGGTAGGCCCCGGCGCCCATGAGGGTTATTGCCGGGAGCTCGTTCTTTTTGCTGAGATGATCCATGAAATCGGCGAGTTCCATTTCCGAGACGCCGGGGGGCAGCTGCAATGCCTTTTTGAGGAGGAAACGGGAAGGTATGTCCGTAAAGAGATCATCGAGGGAGGCAATCCCGATGGCTTGCATCATCCGCTGCTCGTCTGCCGGGGTATGGGGCACATAGTCCATGGTTTTATCCCTTAAGCAATTGAATCGTCAGATCTTCTGCAGACTTGAAAGCCTGCCCTGTCTTACCCGTACATTCTAATCTAATGCTGCTCCGCGGCGATAAAGGCTTCGTATCCCGAAGCATCCAGCAGGGCTTGCAGCTCTTCCGGTTGCTTCATCTTGAGCTTGGCGATCCACCCTTTCCCGTAGGGATCCTGGTTGATCAGTTCGGGGTTCTGTTCCAGTTTCTGATTGGCTTCGATGACTTCCCCGGTTACGGGAGAATAGACGTCGGAGACGGACTTGACGGACTCCACAACGGCGACTGCTTCCATCGGCTTAACCTGCTTGCCAATTTCCGGAAGTTCCACAAATACGATGTCCGTGAGTAACTCCTGGGCGTGATCGGTAATGCCGATGACAACGGTTCCATCGCCGTTGTCTATGACCCATTCATGCTCCCGGGTGTATTTTCTGTCTGTCGGATTGACTTTTGACATAATCTTCTTCCTTTCGTCTCAGATAAAAATATTGAAAAAGGCATACTGTTTTTCCTTTTTGTAGAAAGGCAGGGATACAACTTGGGCAGCGGCAAGATGATTCCGGATCTGGATATCGAAGGTGGTTCCCGGTTTTGACAGCTCCACGGGAACGAAGGCCAGACCGATGGCCTTTTCGAGGGTAGGGGAATGGGTTCCCGAGGTAACAATACCGGCCTCTAAGCCGTCCTTGAAGACCTTGTAGCCATGCCGGGCGATTCCCCGCTCCCACATGGTAAAACCAACAAGCTTCCGTTTAACTCCCCCGGAAAACTGTTTTTCCAGGGCGTCCCGGCCGATAAAATCCTTTTCCAGATTGACGATCCATCCATAAACTACTTCATAGGGCGTGGTCGTTTCGTCCATGTCATTGCCGTAGAGCATCATCCCCGATTCCAGACGCAGGGTGTCCCGCGCCCCCAGACCGATGGGTTTCAGGCCATAGTCAACTCCCGCCTGGAGGAGCCGGTCCCAGATTTCGCCGATCCGGTCGTGAGGGGCATAGATTTCAAAACCGTTTTCCCCCGTGTAGCCGCTTCTGGAGACAATGGCAGGAATATTGAGGACCTGCGTCTGGATGAAATGATAGTACTTCAATGAATGAAGATTGGCAGGCATGACCTGTTGCAGGATGTCCTCTGACCGGGGACCCTGGAGATCCAGTTTGCCGATGTTGTCGGTTTCATCTGTTATTTCGACCTGTGAAAAGCCTTTTTCATCCTTTACCTTCAGAAGCCAGGCATAATCCTTGTCCTTTGTGGAGGCGTTGGTGACGAGGCGGTAATGGTTCTCACCCAGGAGATAAACGGTCAGGTCATCCATGATTCCCCCTTCCTCGGTGGCCAGGACGCTGAGCTTCATCTGCCCGATCTTTTGACCGTCAATATTCCGCGATAAAACATGCTGTAGAAAATAAAACGCCCCTGTTCCGTTAACATCGATTTCTCCCATATGGCAGATATCGAAAAGACCGGCGGCGCTACGCGTGGTTAGATGTTCCTCAATCACACTGGTGTACTGAACCGGCATGGCCCAGCCGCCGAAATCTATGATCCGGGCGCCCAAGGCGACATGGCGGCTATAAAGGGGTGTTTTATTCATGGGAGCCTCGAGAGTTTCTTTGCGACGCTGTCATTCATGAACGCCAGCGGAAAATGTATTTTATGATACGGCGATGCCATTGCTCATAGCTATGAAAACTACCGGTACTACATCGAAGGCGGAATTTCAAGGCTAAAAAAATTGACTTTCGCAAGTAAATCTTTTAAGGGGCATTATTGCTAAAATATTCATTAAAATAAGTAATTCCGGTATTTTCAATGATCAAGTTTCAAGGCGTTCATAAATGGTTTAAAGACCTCCATGTGTTGAATGACGTCAATCTGCATGTGAAACAGGGAGAGGTTCTCGTTGTCTGCGGTCCTTCCGGTTCCGGCAAATCAACCCTGATCCGGGCGGTAAACAAACTGGAGCCGATTCAAAAAGGTCGTATCCTTGTAGATGGGAAAGATCTTTCTGATGCGAAGACCGACATCAACCGTTTGCGTGCTGAAATCGGATTTGTCTTCCAGCAGTTCAATCTCTATCCCCACCTGACGGCCCTTAAAAATATTACCCTGGCGCCGATCAAGATACGTAAGCTGTCCAAGGAGGAAGCAGAAGAGCAAGCGGCGCTCCTATTAGAGAGGGTGGGGCTTGTAGATAAGCGGGACGCATATCCGGCGCAGCTCTCCGGCGGTCAGCAACAACGGGTAGCCATTGCCCGGAGTCTGGCCATGAAACCTAAAATCATGCTTTTTGATGAACCTACATCCGCCCTTGATCCCGAGATGATCGGCGAAGTTCTACAGGTTATGCAGGGACTCGCCCACACGGGGATGACCCTGATGGTGGTCACCCATGAGATGGGATTTGCCCGGGAAGTGGCAGATCGCGTTGTCTTTATGGATTATGGCGTCATTCTTGAGGAAACGACGCCGGATGAGTTTTTCCGCAATCCCCGGCATGAGCGGGCGCAGCTCTTCCTGAAAGAGATCCTGTCACCGATGCACTAAATCCGGACGCCCCCCTTGTTGGGGCCTGATATATTAGTCGATTCGTATTCTTACACTAACTGGTAATTACAGGAAGTTTAAAGATAAAGAGCATATGAGAAAAAATATGACATGAAAAAGGAGGAGAAGAGATGAAAAAAGTCGGGTTGATTATATTGGCTGTGTTGTTTATGCTTGGCGTTGCCAGCGCATCCTGGGCGGGCGATACCCTTGTCGATGTCAAGAAAAAAGGCGTCCTGGTCTGTGGTGTGAAGGATTCGACGAAGCCCTTCGGCTTTATTGATGAAAAAACCCGTTCTATCACCGGCTACGATGTCGATTTCTGTACGGCGATTGCAAAGAAACTCGGTGTGAAGCTGGAGTTGAAACCGGTGACTTCTTCAACCCGCATGCCCGATCTGATTACGGGGAAAATAGACCTGATTGCGGCCACGATGACGAAGAATGAAGAACGGGCAAAACAGATCGATTTCAGCTATATGTACTTCTACACGGAGCAGAAGTTTCTGGCCAGGAAGGGCACGGTGAAGACTTTGTCTGACCTGGCGGGGAAGAAGATCGCAACTTCCAAGGGATCGACGTCGGAACAGAATGCCAAAAAGGCACTGCCAACAGCCACTATCCTGTCTTTTGACGATTATCCTCCTGCCTTTCTAGCCCTGCAACAAGGCAGAGTCGCTGCCGTAACTACCGATGAATCCATTCTGGTGGGGCTCATGAATGCCACGAAAGATAAAAACAGTTATGAAATTCCCAACATCCCGATTTCAAAGGAGCCCTATGGTCTGGGCATGCGCAAGGGGGACACGAATTTTGTGAATTTCGTCAATAAAACTTTAATGGCTATGGAAAAAAGCGGTGAATCTGACAAGGTCTACAGGAAGTGGTTCCCCGGTAAGCGCCTTTTCAAGATCACC